>CAWVVE010000355.1:0-3607 GCA_963933075.1 uncultured Verrucomicrobiaceae bacterium
AAGAATCAGCCGCTTGTCATAGAGGCCGTGCTGACCAAGCCAGTAGCCCTGGTCACTGGTATAGATAATCATGGTGTCATCCTTGATGCCCTGCTCTTCCAGGTAGTCGACCACACGCTTGATATTGTCATCCACCGCACCCACTGAGCGCAGGTACTTGTGGATCATGTGCTGGTAGGCGGCGGATGTCTTGCCGCGATCACTGCCGTCGTGTGGCCACATGGGCGGTTCCTTGTCTTCATCGTGCCGGCCGAAGTAACCGTTTTTCTCGAGCATGTGCCAGGTGTGCACGCCTTTAAGGCGGGGGCTGCTCTTGGCCACTTTCTCATGCAGGCTGGGCGGCTCGGGGATCAGTGTGTCCTTCAGGTAATCTTTCCAGCGCTGCGGATATTCGTAGGAGTGGTGCGGGGCCTTGAAATGCAGCATCATGCAGAAGGGCTTGCCGGCATCGCGGGCTTGCAACCACTTGAGTGCCTCGCTGGTATAGACGTCCGAGGAGTAACCGGTGTGTTTCTCGCCGGGGATCAACTCGCGTTTTTTCTTCTTTCCATACCATTGGCCCGTTTTCGTGAAGAACACCGGGTCAAACCATGAGCCCTGGCCGCGCGTGACCTTGAAGGTGTCAAATCCCTTGGGTTTTGAGGAGAGGTGCCACTTGCCGAAGACCGCCGTCTGGTAGCCGGCCTTCTGCAACTCGGCAGCCACCTGCGGCGAGTCCCCGTTGATGGCGCCATTGAGGTTGGGCACGCCGTTCTTATGGCTGTATTGTCCGGTGAGGATGCTCGCCCGGCTGGGTGAGCAGATGGAGTTGTTGCAGCACACGTTGGTAAAGCGCATGCCCTCGGTTGTCAGGCGGTCAATGGTTGGGGTGGGGCAGTATTTTTTGAGCCATGAGCCGTATGCCCCGATGGCCTCGGAGGCATGGTCATCAGACATGATGAAGAGGATATTGGGTCGCCGGTCCCTGGCGTGCAGGTCGGTCGGCGAGATTATGCCAAGGAAGGCCGCACAGGTGGCGGCGATCACAGTGATCCTTTTCACCGGCCGATACATGTTCAACAGATATGCCGGCATACTGGGTAACTCAAAGAAGCAGTCAATATCACCGGTCCAGCCGGGTTAAGCGGATCCCTTGAATCGATGGACACTGGCCTTTTCATTCAACTGGTTGTTACAAGCAATGTGACGCGGATAGCGTTATCTCACTAGAAGAGGGTGAATTATACCCTAATTCAACAGTAATATATTCTTAGGTGATCAGCCATCCTCAATTGGCCCCATGTTTTTTAATGGCTTATGAGCAGTTGCGGCGGCAATCGTTATTGCGTAACGCATCAGTTCATCATAGGATCAACTTTGTTTGAGCGTTACGTGCATTGCGTGATGTAAAGCCCCCAGTCCGCCCTCCTTCCTTGAAACGTTCCCGCCAGTATCCTGCCATAGGATTAATGTTCCTCATGTTGCTGTTGCGGGTGCCGGCTATCTTCAGCCAGACGACTTTTGTGCCCTATGGGGCGCACTGGCATTACCTTGATGACGGTTCCGATCAGGAAGAAGCATGGCAGCACCCGGATTTTGATCACAGCAATTGGGCAAGCGGTCCCGCGGAACTCGGCTACGGTGAGCGTGATGAGGCCACCCTGGTCAGTTTCGGACCCTCGGCGGCAAATAAACACATCACGACATACTTTCGCCATGTGTTCAGGATCAAGAACCCGGGTAATGTTCCGGGCTTAAGGTTCGATGTCATTCGTGATGATGGGGCTGTCCTTTATGTCAATGGACAGAGGGTGTTCGGCACTAATATGCCGCTTGGAGACCTCACTTTTCAGACCCTTGCGGTGACCTCATTATCGGGCCTCAATGAAAAAATCCCGGAAACCTTCGTGATACCCCCGGACATCCTGGTGGCGGGGGAGAATGTGGTTGCCGTGGAGATTCACAAGGCTTCCCCGGCAAATTCAGACCTTAGTTTTGATTTGCGTATCACTGATGCCATCGGGGCGACGGCACCGGTCATCGAGAATTGCACATTGAGAATGCACAGCTCAGAGCCAACAGTTGCCATTTCCTCTCAAAATATCAGCGCCCGGGATATCAGCAGCAATGAGGCCTCACTGAGATTCACGGTGAGTGACCTTGAATCGGGACGTTTTGAGATGATCACCAATCCGGGCAAGGCGGTGAGGATGTTCACCCAGGGGCAGATTACCGCCGGGCTGGTGCGTTTTGTCTACACCCCCGGAAGGTTTGGTGCCGCAACCGGTGATGTGTTGCTTGCCGACCCGCTTGGGCGTAACGAGGTCTCCGGTGTGGTTGCCTCGATCAGGAACCCGAACCTGCTCTGGGCTATTGAAGACAGTGATAATGCAGCTTCCCTGCTTGCCCTGGGTACCGACGGCAGTGACCGTGGTGACTGGATCCTGCCGGGGGCTACCAATGTTGACTGGGAGGACATTGCTGCCGCCACCATCGGTGGGCAGGAATTCATCTATGTCGGTGATTTCGGGGATAACTTTGCAGCCCGTTCGCAGCAGGCAATTTACCGGGTCAGGGAACCTCTGGTGACCGGGAATTTTGGTGGGGTTGTCCCCTTTGGTGACATCGAGAGGATCATTATCCAATACCCGGAATACCCGTCCGGGGAGAGGGGAGACGGCAGTTTCGGGATTCCTGCCCGCAGGGATGCCGAAGGGCTGTTGGTTGATCCCATGAGCGGTGATATCTATGTGTTTTCCAAACGCGAGGTCAGGTGCCGTATTTTCCGGCTCGCCCACCAGGAAAGCTATATAGGGCTGCAGACGCTTGAATATGTCGGTGATATGCCTGCGCTGATCAGGGATTCTGTCGGGACTGCCACTGCGGTGGACATTTCACGTGATGGGCTGGAGGTGGCCATCCGCAATTTTGAGCATATTTTCTTTTACAGGCGGGATGATCTAACGACGTCCCTCGCTGACCTGCTGACTGGCATGCTGGTTGAGCAACTTCCCTTTGTCGGGTCCGCTCCTTATCCTTCGGGAGAGCCGAAAGGGGAAGCGATTTGGTTCTCGGAAAACGGGGATGCCATATTCACCCTGGGTGAGAATCTATCCAGGTCAGTCAACGTGCCCCTGTTCCGTTACCCGAGGCTTCCCCGGCGCCCCCCTCCGGCGTTCTCGATTTCAGTCAGCGATGGCGCATTGAGTGCCGGGCCACAACCAGCCTTGATTTTTTTCAATGAGGGTCCGGTCGAGATGTGGCGCCATGGATTCTTTACTGCCGGGGAACTCAGTGACCCGGCACTGGAGGAGACATTGTGGGGAGACAATGCCGATCCTGATAACGATGGGGTATTCAACCTCCTTGAGTATGCATTTGATTCGGATCCAAGGAAGGCCGGCGACAATACCAATGATGTTGTCCTCAGTGCTGATCCATTTACCGATGGCTTGTCCTTTACATTTACCTATCGCAAGGACCTGAGCAGGGAGGGGATTACCTATCAGGTGGAACTCAGCGATGATGCTGCCAGTTGGTTGCCAGTTGATGACATCCTTGTTGCCAGCGAAAACGGGGTGGAGACGCGCGGGGTTTCTGTAAGCTCCGCAGGTTATTCGGAGCGTTG
>CAWVVE010000356.1:0-3594 GCA_963933075.1 uncultured Verrucomicrobiaceae bacterium
TGTCCCCGATTCCGCCGGTTGCCATGCCGGGGTTGCCGGTTGAGTTGAACGCCGATGGGCTGGAGGTGCCGGGCTGGGCAATCACTGTGCGCGCCCCTTTCAGCAGCACGGTGGCTTTTGTCCTGGAGGCGAGAGCTTCAGCACGGGAACGTCGCGAGCCTTCACCAAGCGGGTCCAGCTTCTGCATTTCCCCGGGATGCGGGGTGAGCAGTCGCTCTCCCGGGGCATTGGCAATGGCCTCGGGATCATTGCGCGCCAGCAGGTTCAGCGCATCAGCATCAACAATGACCGGGCGTTTGTCGTGAACCATCAGGTCGAGAACTTCAGTATCCCAATCGCCGCTGCCAAGCCCGGGACCGGCGACCAGCACATTGAAGGCAGGGTCTGCGGCGTCCTCAAAAGAATCAACTTCGCGCACCATGACCTCGGGAGGGGCCAGCGCGCAGAGTGCCGGGTAGGATTGCCCGCGGGCCAGGATAGTTACCAGGCCGGCACCACCGCGCAGTGCGCCTTGGGCAGCGAGTATTGCCGCACCGCTCAGGCCGGG
Source organism: uncultured Verrucomicrobiaceae bacterium (assembly GCA_963933075.1). Lineage (GTDB taxonomy): Bacteria > Verrucomicrobiota > Verrucomicrobiia > Verrucomicrobiales > DEV007 > CACIUL01. The sequence continues at coordinate 548 of CAWVVE010000356.1, forward strand.
CGATCCGCCAATGATGGCGATATGCCCGCATTGTCCCTTGTGGGTTTCAAAGGGTCGGCGCGGCAGCAGCCCGGAAAGCCTTCCCGGGGTGAGCAGGGCCGCGTTCGGGTCACCCTGACCCGGCAAGGGCCGGATCGCGGGCAGGGGCAAGAGGGCAAGGCGCCCGACATTTGCAGTTGCCGCGTCGGCCAGTAGGCCGGTTTTCGGGTAGGCAATGCTGAGGGTGAAATCGGCGAACACCGCGCCCGGGTAAGGTGAGCCGCTCATGCCATTGAGCCCGGAGGGGATGTCAATTGCGAAGGTGTAAGCGCCGTGGAGTTTGCGCAGTTGATTGATGGTGTCAGCGGATTTTCTGTAGGCGGGGCGCAATTCTCCGGCAGCCCCGGTTCCCAGCAGGCCGTCAAGGAGGACGAGCGGGGTGCCTTGCCGCGGGAGATCAGCGGCATCCCAATACCTGGGGCTGGTGCCAAGTTCTTCAAGTTTCTTGCCGGTAAGCGGCTTGAGAGACTCGGAGGAGCCGGCGAGATGCAGCCGGATTTTCCACCCGGATTCCTTGAGGTGACGTGCGGCGACCAGCGCATCCCCGCCGTTGTGCCCGTTACCAGCGAAGGCTACCAAGGTTCCCGGTGAGCGGAAAAACTGCCTTATTGTGGCGGCGATTTTTTCTCCCGCTTCCTCCATGAGCGGTTCGGCTTCTGCCCCGGAAGCGAGCAGTTGCTGCTCGGCCTCTGCCATTTCCTTTGGTGTGAGGATCATTGTTTTCTTGGCAGTTCAAACTGCTGAGGAACACCAGCTTCCTGTATTAACCTGAAGAGCGGAACTTGATAACCGCCATGGCGAGAGCCTCCGCTATCTTCTGTCGGTATACCGGATCAAGTGCGCGGTGACGGTCTGAAGAGTTGGTGAGGAAGGCGCATTCAAACAGGATGGCCGGTTGCATGTTCCTGGCAAGCACGTGGAAGCGGGCATGCTTTACCCCGCGGTTTTTGGAACGTGTTTTGTAGAGCGCGGCCGACTGTACCATTTGTGCCAGCCGGCGACTGTTGGCATTGCGGGCATTGTAGAAGGTTTCAATCCCGGAAGCACTCCTGCGTCGTGCATAATTGAAGTGAATGCTTATGAATATTGCATCCCCGGCGGCATGTGAGATTGCAACCCTCTTCGAGAGGGAGACGAACTTATCCCTGTCACGGGTCAGCGTGGTATTAATTCCCTGTGACTTGAGATACAGGTCGAGTCGGCGCGCCACGTCGAGCGCGAGATGCTTTTCGTAGGTGTGACTGAACCCGCCGCCCCGGTCGTGTCCTCCGTGCCCGGCATCAATGACGATACGGCTGAAATCCGCGGCGCCTGCCTTAGCCTGCAAGGCGCAGGAGAAAGCGAGCAGCACCTGGGTGATTTGCTTTATCCTGCTGTGGAGCATCATTTCAAGATGAATTGCTGGCCGCGTCGTTGATTTTCCGGAACCGGGCAAGGTGTTCGCGGAGTCGCACGGCTATTCGGCTCTCACTAAGTGGTTCGCTGCCGTGCGGGTCAAGTCAATCCAGGGGTTTTTCTTTTAACCCGTGGGCTTTAGCGGGGCGACAAGCCAGGCGGAAGCTCGGCAGCACTGTGTGCACGATATTCTGCAGTTTTCTTCTTGTCGGGATCGTAAGCAATACCGCCGGCCACCTTGACGCTGCCACCTGTATTAATGGTGAGCGTGGGCCTGTTGCCGGCCACTGCACGATAGTATTTGTTGCCGAGGAAGTTGCCGTCCGGGCTGACCCGGGCATGTGAGTAAATGTGCGGGCTTATCATGTGCATGACATGAAGCCGGTTTTCTGAATCAACAGTTGCCTGGGGCTTGCGCACGTTGATGTAGCGACCGAGGGAGAAGGTGCAGTAGACACGGATGCCTTTTGCTTCCCGCAACCTGACGTAAATGGCGGAACTGTTCGAGTCACGGTGTTCGTGCAACGAGAATTCCCTGAAACTTGCGAGTTTATAGCGTCCCCGTGAGACCCCCACGGACTGTTTCCAGAATGCCCTGCTGTCGGTAACGTTCGCCCGTTGCTTGGGTGAGCTGAAATATTTCTTCAGGGGCGGGAAATAGGCCGTTGCGCTGATCGAGTAGCTGCCGTAATCAGAAACCGGGTAGAGCTGGGAGACATCCACTGTCTTGACGACGCTTTTTCCGGAAACGAGCAATACCGGGGAAAACCGTGCTCCCCCCGAGGAGCGGGGCGAGAGCAACTGGCCGTCGCGGTAGACATCAAAAGTCAGCCAACTGCTGTTTTTTGGCCCGCCCAGCACGACGTCATGGCCGGAGCGGTTGTTGATGGTAACCGTTGCGCGCATTGGCTCGTAGGCGAGGTAATGGGTCTTCTGCAGATTCATCTGCACCATCAACTGTGCCTTTGCCGAGCCGGGGTTAAAGGCGGTGAACAGACCAAGCAGGGCGGGGATAAAGGCGGTGAGGAGTCGTCCGGTCATGGGGTTCATGATGGTGATCGCTGGTGTTAAGGGCAGGTTGAGGGGCAGGGCTGAAATGACAACATATAGCCGGGAATAGTCCTCATGCCAAGATGTTGCGTGGCTTTTTGGGCCTTGAGCTTGAACTTACAGCTCTTTCACCGGCATGGACTTTTTTTCCGGAGGTTGCAGGAGCTGCTCCAGAGGCACGGCGGGATTCACATGTTCGTTTTCGCGCCTATCCTTGTGAATCATTGCCGTAATGAAGCTCATGTATGGCATGAAGCAGGCCATTATGATGGCTGCCTTTGGCCAGGTTACATGGAAAAGGAACCTCAGGCAAAGCAGGATGGAAGTGAGCAGGGTGGCGAGGGCAAAAATTCCATAAAAGTCCACATGACTGCATGCCCTGTAAGCCAATAACTGGGGAATGAAAACGAGCAGGGCTTTTGGATTCCCGTATAAATGATGGGAGAGCTCCCAGTCCGCTTCATGGCGTGCAATCAAGTACATCAGCCCGATCAGCAGTGCTACGTCGAGAATCAGCGCCCATCGCGCTGTAAAAAATTCATGAAGTTCCATGATCGTTTTGC
>CAWVVE010000357.1:0-3590 GCA_963933075.1 uncultured Verrucomicrobiaceae bacterium
CAGGGTGATAGCAAGATTATTGGCAAGTTTCTCAATGCCGAAACGCTTCATTAAATTCTGGCAGCGCTCCCTTCTCTCCGGGGCGCTGTATGACTGTGTTTCCAGCACCGCCATGATATTCTGCTCCACGGTCAATTTACGGAAAATGGATTCTTCCTGCGGAAGGTAACCCATGCCCAGCCTTGCACGCCTGTACATCGGCTCATTGGTTGCATCCTTCCCGTTAAACTCGACATGGCCATCATTAGGCTGAATCAGCCCGACTATCATATAGAATGAAGTGGTTTTTCCGGCACCATTCGGGCCTAGTAACCCAACAATCTCTCGTTCCCTTACATTAATATCCACGCCATCAACAACAGCACGACCGTCATAAACCTTAACCAGCCCACGGGTCTGTAGCAACACTCTTGCGCTGGCATTCCTGCCAGGTTCCTGCAAATCACCCCTCAAAGGCGCAGGGTCAGGATTTGTCACACCGACCACAGGAACCGATGCCTTTTCCCCTGCGTGGGAAGTGTGCTCAGTAACCACTCCTCCGGCATCCTCAATCACGTTTCCTGGAACAGGGTCCTGCTGGCGGAACATTGCCGGCATTTCCCGCGAAAGAGGCTTGGCTGCAGGGAATGGTTGTCCTTCCCCTCGTGCCGCCTGGGTACCCACCGAGGACAAATTCGGATTATCCTGGTGAAAAACCGCTGACTGGGCGGCGAACTCTTCTGCCTTTAAGTCGTCGCGCAAGAGGTCCTGGACGGTCTGCCGCCTGGGTTTACGGATTATCTCTGGAGAGCCAACATCTTTCCTGTCTCCCTCTTGATTACCACCGCCCGGCATCGGGACGGCATCCGGTCGTAACTCATCTGTCGGATTTTCGTTGCTATTCAATTTGTTGTTGGACGATTACTTTCCCCCCCCCGGTTAACTCCCCTTAGCCCACCATTACTATCCGGGACTATCTGTATATCAACACCACGGGATTCCACGCTGCCGTTTTTCTTCATGACAATCCTGGCATCACGCCGCTTTGCGACACTGGAATGGTTTCCACGCCGTATTTCCGGCCACACGTCAAGAACAACATCGCCACTGGAGATCACATAAGTCACCTCCTGCGCCAAGCCCAGTTGCATTTCCCCGCTGTCAACACGCCGCTCCACCCTGACCCTTTTGCCAGGCACTCCGCTGGCAACCGCCTTATAAAGTCCTTGGTCTCCGGTGGCAAAGCGCATGTATGCGGTCAGGGTTTCGCAGGAGATGTCAAATTGCGGGTCGGCAATCTTCACATCGCCCTCAAAAAACATCTCTCGGTGGCGAGTTACCGGATCCAGACGATTAAAGATGGCACCCTTGACCGCGTCAATAACCGTTGTCTTTGTGCCTTCTACACTCACATCAGAGTCCTCTTTCTCTTCTTCAGCCTCCTTTTTCCCGCTGCCCGGGGTTAACCCGTCCCCACCAACAATTTCAGTGCGCACCGGCCCGTTGACGATCATCTCATCACGTCGAAGGATAATCACGGTATCCTTCGACTTGGCTATAATGAGATTATTTCCGCGCTGCACCCGCGGCCAGATCTCAAGCACCACTTCGTCAAAGCTGCCTTTCACCTTCGGATCACGGGCAAAAAAAGTAGCCTTGCGGGACTTGGCAACCTGAAGCTCTCCATCGGCAATTGTTTTCCTCACGGTAACCTCCTTACCTGTGGCCACTGCCCGATCCAACCGGCTAGCCTGGTCTTCGGATCCCCCCGCACTTGAATCATCGGCTGCTTGCGGTTTACTGGATTTCCTGAAAAAGGCCGTAAGATAATCACTGGTCATGGTGAATTCGGGATTGGTAACCACGACATTTTCCTCAAAAATCACCGCTTGATATTCCTCCCCGAACCGGCCGCTGCCATCGAATATCACGCTCCCATCCGCATCAATGACAGTCCGGTTTTCAGGTTGCCCATGCCCTGCAATCTCTGAAGACAAGGGATTTTCAGCAGTAAGCGCATTCTCTTGCGGAACATCCGGCAACGGCAGTATCGCCGCCCGGTCACCAATAGAAGGCGGAGGGGTCAGCACGACCGGTTTGCCAGTCTCCGGTAACGGAGGCGGGGGAGGAAGCACCTTTCCCGGCGTCAATGGTGTGAGCACTTCACCTGCTTTATTGGGATTATCCGGGGGGGCTTTGCCATCGGGATCAGGATCCAGCAACAGCGGAGGATTCCTTGCTCCGCTGAGCAGGGACTTGAAATTCTTCTCGACATCCTCAGGAACCTTGCCGGCAGCAGCGCTGGCAAAATCCCGGGCAGCAACCCGCCTGATATCGGTTTTTTTTACTGCTCCCTTGGCAAGGTCATCAGCTTCCTTATCCACAAAATCACGCAACTTCTTCTGCGTGTTTTTCTCAACCGTTTTCCTCCACTCCTTGAGGGATTTCTCTGCTGCCTGTTTTCGCTCCGCATCGACAATTTTCTTCATTGCCTCCTCAAACGCCCCACGTTTCTCCCCGGGACCCTTTGCGCTCAACTTCTTTAACGCTTCATCAACGCCCTTCTGCTCCTCCCCCCAGACGGAACCTGCGGCGACAAGGAGAGCAAAAACGACGGTGCAGCTAAGGCTGCTGGTCGTGTATCGTTCCACGCTTCTCCTCCTTGCTAGTCTTGATTGCCTCCAGCACCAGTTCAGCTGCATCAGCAACCGAAACATGTTTTGGCCGGCGGTCTCTGCGAGATTGCTCTTCAGGATCTTCCCCCTTCATCAGGCTTGCGGAATCATGAATCACCATCCTGACCTTGCCCGTCATCCGTCCATGACGGTTCTCGGTATCGAAATCCAGAGAATCACCAATAAGGGTAAAGTCAGATCGCCTCACAATCGCCCTGCTCTTACTGCTGATGAGCTTATCCGTTAAGCTGTAAGTGGCCTCCTCCAATTCGATCTTCATCTCGGCCCCCTCACCGACAAACTCAATATCCATCTGCTTAATATTGATATCATCATCACTGACCCGGGTCATTTCCCCTGCACGCATCAGGCACTCAAGTATTCCATCCTTAAACTGTGGGATCTTCACCCGCAGATTGGGCTTCCCCAAAGGCATATAACGCGCAACCTGCAGACCACTGTTTTCATCCCCTGAACCCTTACTGGTCTTCTCGGCTTCAGGAGCCGGACCAATACCGCCTGTACCTGCAGGTTCTGCCTGTTGGCCAAAGGCAAAGACACCTGTGGCCAGGATAACCGGCAAGCACAAATATCGTTTCAGTGGCATATCTGGAAGTAACTGATCAGGATCTATTGATTGACGGCCCTGTGAATCCTGGTGAGCGCGGCCAAGACTGCCGGTAATTCAGTCATCGGTATCTGGTTGGGTCCATCTGACTTGGCTTGAGCAGGATTAGGATGCGTCTCGATAAAAACCCCATCACAACCCGCCGCGACTGCGGCACGGGCCAGTACCGGCGCCAGGGCGCCATCTCCTGAGGAACTCTCTCCAGCCCCCCCTGGTCGTTGCACTGAATGTGTCGCATCAAAAATCACGCGATGGCCATCTTCTCTCATTAAAGGAATCGAGCGCATATCCGCTACAAGGTTATTATA
>CAWVVE010000358.1:0-3575 GCA_963933075.1 uncultured Verrucomicrobiaceae bacterium
TGCTCCCGGGGCACTGACGATGGGCGAGGTGTTCAAGGCTGCCGGCTATGCGACAGCGTTGATCGGCAAGTGGCACCTGGGCGACTCTCCTGGGCTTCAGCCCATGAGGCAGGGGTTTGATACCACCTACTACATCAACAAGAGCAATAACCAGACCAAGCAGCTTTGGCGTGGCGAGAAACTGGAGGCTGATCCCTTCAACAACAGCAGGCTCAGCGAGCAGTTTGCCGATGAGGCGGTAAAGTTCATCAAGGCCAACCGGGAACGCCCCTTCTTTCTTTACCTGCCATTCACCGCACCGCATTTCCCGGCCCAGGCCCATCCTGACTGGAAGGGCAAGTCCGCCAATGGAGCCTACGGTGACGTGGTGGAGGAACTGGACGCGAGGGTCGGCGAGATCCTGGAAAGCCTGAAGGCTCTTGACCTTGAGAAGAAGACCATCGTCGTCTTCCTGTCCGACAACGGCCCGGAGCCGGGGCAGAAAAAATGGGCCAGTGCGCTGCCCTATCGCGGGCTGAAGTGGAGCTCCATGGAGGGGGGAACCCGCGTGCCCTGCATCCTCCGCTGGCCCGGGATGATTCCCGCAGGTGGGCAAAGTGACAAGCTTTCCACTGCCATTGACCTGCTACCGACCCTGGCCCACGCCTGCGGCATTGACCTTAAGGAGACTGCCAGGGAAACCCCGAAGATTGACGGACTCAACCTCTGGGAAACCTTCATCGGCAAGTCCACTTCCCACCCGAGGAAGGACTTGATTTACTGGCAGGGATGGGCGGTGGCCCAGGCGATCCGTGTCGGCGACTGGAAGCTCTACTTTGACCATGTCAAGGAAGTGGCCGGCTCGGGCAAGGGTCCGGTGCTTATTGATTTATCGAAGGACCCTGCCGAGGAGAAGGACCTCAGTGACGAGCATCCTGGAAGGGTAAAGGAAATGCTGGCCCTTGCCCGAACAAGGCTCAAGGACATTGAGGAAAACAGGATCGACCTCGGTGGACCGCCGGTCACCAAGAAAGCGGCGCGCAAGGGAAGTCGCTGGCTGAAGTAAACCTGCCGGCTGCTTTACTCCGGATTACCGACAAGGCAGGGATTTGGCAGTCTCTTTTGCTTGTGTGAATCCGGGTTACACCGGAGCATTTGCGCATGATGCGCTTCATTTTTTGTTTGGCAAGGGGCTTCTGGACTGGAGGAAATAGCTGGCAATCCAGCCTATTAGAAAGATGGCCAAGGTACCGACGGTGACGGTCATAAGAGAGTCGAGTGGACTTTTCATGGATGGCGGCATCCACTTCGCTTCAGCAAAACTCATCCAAAAGATGAGAAGTACACCGATGATGACGGCCAGGGAAGCTGCGGTTCCGTTGGCACGGCACACGAGGATGCCGAGCAGGAAGAGTCCCAGCATGCCTCCGGCGAAGATGCCGGAGAGCTTCCACCAGAGGTCGAGAAGGTTGCTTGAGTCAAAGGTGAGAATCAGGGCAACACCGGTGCCGAGTGCGCCCCAGAACAAAGTGGCCCGGCGCAGGATGCGCATGCGACCGGCATCATCAAGGGTTCGGTTTCGCCGTTTGCAGAGGTCGTTGAGGGTGATGGTAGCGGAGCTGTTGAGGCTGGTGTCTATGGTACTCATTGCGGCGGCGAACAGGGCAGCGACGAGTAGTCCGCCGACGCCGACCGGCAGATGGTGTGCCATAAAGTGGGGCAGCGCGTTATCCCCGGCGGGTCTGCCGGTTAGGTTCTTCATCTCGGCAAGTTGGGCTAGTTCGGCCGGATGGGCCTCGTAGAAACCCCAAAGCAGGGTCCCGATTAAAAAGAAAAGGGCGGAGACTGGGATGTAGGCCAGTGCACCAATCCAGATGGCGCGTCTTGCCTCGGATTCGTTTCGGGCTGCATGGTAGCGCTGGATGTAGTTCTGGTCGATGCCAAAGTTGGCGAGGTTAATGAAGATACCGTACAGTATGATGACCCACAGGGACGGCTTCGTGAAATCGGCTGCGAGGTCGCCCAGGGAGAGCTTTTCAGATTCCACCGCCTGCTGGAGCAATTCACTCCCACCTGGTTCGCCCAGCCAGAGCAGGCCCAGCACAAGCAATGCGCCGATGCTCAACAAGATGCTTTGCACGACATCCGTCCAGATGACCGCCTCGATACCGCCGATGATTGTGTATGCAGTGACTAGTATTCCGGTCGTCAAGATGACCATCTTCACGTCCCAACCCGTGACGGCGTAGATGCCGATGGCGACACCAAGCATGATGGTTCCCATTCGACTGATTTGCGTGAGCAGGTAGCAGATGACCGTGTAGGTGCGCGCCCATGGCCCGAAACGCTTTTCCAGGTGCTCGTAGGCGGAGATATGGCCGGTCTTCCGGTAAAAGGGCACGAACCATTTCGATGCAGCCCATGCACCAAGCGGGATAGTTAGCGTGAACACGTAGAAACTCCAGTTGCTGGAGAACGCCTTGCCCGGATTACCGAAAAAGGTGTTGCTGCTTAAGTAGGTGCCAAATAGGGACAGTCCAACGGCCCACCCAGGAAGCCGCCCGCCTGCCTTGGTGAATCCATCCGTGTTACGGCTTCGCTTGGCAAACCGCGTCCCGAACCACACGACGACGGCGATGTAGATGAGGAATACGGCGAGATCCGGCAGATTCACGAAAGCGCAAGTTAGGTGGCACTGCCAAACTGTCAACCGGCCGGCTGCTTTACTCCGGATTACCGACAAGGTAGGAATCTGGCAGTCTCTTTTTCTTGTGTGAATCCGGGTTACACCGGATTATCTTTCCTATGATTCGCTTCGTGCTTTTCCTGATTTTCGCAGGCCTGGCTTCAGCAGCCCAACCGCTGCCTCTGCCCGGGGACACGCCATGGAATTTGGATGCCTTGAAACAGGTGCCTGATTTCCAGTGGCTGAGTCAAGAGGGTGGGGTGCATTCCCTAGTTTATTCCGGGGAGGAATACCGGGGCAAACCCACCCGCACCTTTGCCTATTACGCTTCGCCGAAAACGCTCGGCAAGGGGGAAGATCAAAAATTTCCCGGCATTGTGCTGGTGCATGGCGGGGGAGGCGCGGCATTTGAGAACTGGGCCGGGCTCTGGGCCAGCCGTGGCTATGCGGCTATCGCCATGGACCTGGCTGGCCGGGGCGCGGGGCGCAAGCCCATGGCCGATGGCGGACCTGACCAGGGGCATGAGTTTAAGTTCAACACCATCGATGAGCCTGTCACCAATCAGTGGTCTTACCATGCGGTTGCCAACGTGGTGAGGGGCCATTCGCTGCTGCGCAGTTTTCCGGAGGTGGACAGCGAACGCATCGCCCTGACAGGCATCAGTTGGGGCGGCTATCTCACCTGCATCGTGGCGGGTGTCGATGACCGCTTTAAAGTGGCCATGCCGGTTTATGGCTGTGGATTTTTGCGGAACAACAGTGTCTGGAAGGCATCGGAGTTTGGCAAGATGACTCGGGCGCAGTCCGACAAATGGCACCGGCTTTGGGATCCCTCCCGCTATATGGGATCGGCAAAAATGCCGGTCATGTTCCTCAATGGCACCAATGATTTTGCCTACCCGATGGACAG
>CAWVVE010000359.1:0-3568 GCA_963933075.1 uncultured Verrucomicrobiaceae bacterium
GATTGGCCTTGGCGCGAGTGCCTTTCTTGTGCCCGGCGCTTTTGCCGAGGCCCTGCAGCGCACCCCACGGCAGATGGAAGGGCCTTTTTATCCGGACAAGATGCCACTTGATACGGATAACGACTTGCTCGTTATCGGTGATTCCATAACCCCGGCAACAGGTGAGGTGACGCATCTCTCAGGCACGGTGAAGAATGTCAAGGGAGAGCCTGTTCGCAATGCCCTGGTCGAGATCTGGCAGGTGGGAGCCAACGGCATATACATGCATACCAGGGATAAGCGTCAGGGGCGTGACAAGAATTTCCAGAGCTATGGGCGTTTCCTTACTGACTCGAAGGGGCGGTATTATTTCCGTACGGTCAAGCCGGTTCCCTATCCCGGGAGGACACCACACATTCACGTGGCAGTAGGGCTGAAAGGCAAGAGGATGCTCACTTCACAGTGTTATATCAATGGAGACAAGCGCAATGCGAGGGATGGCATTTATCGCAGCCTGGGAGAGGCTGGCCAGAAGTTGGCCACGATTGGGTTTGCCCCTATTAAGGGTTCTGCAACCGGTGAACTGGCCGCCCACTGGGACATTGTCATCGGCATGACTCCCGAGTCCTAGGGGAGGTCGCCCGGAGATTCTGAGTTCAGCGGCTTAGAAGTTGGCGGCAGGAGCGGAGATTTCCTGCCATCCTCCAAGCTCCGCTATTTTCTTTTCCACTGCCCCGGCCCATATTTGGTAACCCTTTGCGTTCGGGTGCAGGGCATCCGGCATGATTGACTTTGGGAGACTGCCGTCCCTCGAGAGAAATTCTTTCGAGATGTCCAGGTAGTGGACGTGTTGATTGTCGGCTAGTTTTGCGGTAAGGGCATTGATTGTATCATTGAGCTTGCGCTTCGGGTCATGTGCCTGCATCCCGCGGGGGAATATGCCCAACAGCAGGATTTCCATGGTTGGCCGCCGGTCCTTCAAGAGTGAGAGGATCGCCTTGATTCCCGCAGCGGTTTCATCCGCCTTTTGCATCGCCTGCCCGGTGTTGTTGGTGCCAATCATGATCACCGCGACCTTCGGTTTCACCTGCGGAGGGAGTTCGCCGTTGAGCAAGCGCCAGAGGACGTGTTGTGTCCGGTCGCCCGAGAAGCCTAGATTCAGGGTGTTGCGCCCGGCGTAGTATTTGCTGAAGGCTTCCTTGCCGGAGTTTTCCCAACCGTGCGTAATTGAGTCGCCGATCAACAGCAGGTCACAGTTGCCCTTGTTGGCCGCCTGCACCTTTTCCTGGTGACGTTTTTTCCACCATGCCTGTTGCAGTTTGGCGCGGGGAATAGTGGCATCACTCACCCCGAAATGACTGCGTTGTGTCGTGTAAAGGCCCTGCATTTCCACCAGTGTTGAGGCGTATCCCGGATCAGCATGCAAGGATTGCATTTCATGCGGGTCCTTTTGCAGGTCAAAGAGGTTCCATTCACCGGTATCGGGAAAGAACATCAGTTTGTGCCTGCCTGTTCGCACCCCGTCGTGCTGCGCAACTTGGTGGGTGCGTTCTCCGTAATAGGCATAATAGATTGATTTCCGCCAGTTTTTCGGGGGACGAGATGGTGCCTTGAACGCCGGGAGCAGGCTGCGTCCGTGCATGTGTGGGGGGATATCGGCTTTTGCTATGTCGAGGAATGTCGGTCCGTAATCAATGTTCTGGATAAGTGTTCCGGATTCTGTTCCTGCGGGGATCATTCCCGGCCATCGGACCAGGAATGGCATGGCGAGGGATTCCTCAAACATCCATCGCTTATCATACCAGCCGTGCTCGCCGAGGTAGAAGCCCTGGTCAGAGGAATAGATAACGATGGTGTTTTTGGCCAGACCCGTGTCATCCAGGTACTTGAGCATCCTGCCGACGTTCTCGTCAACGGCACGAATCGTGCGCAGGTAATCCTTGATGTAGCGCTGGTATTTCCACCTTGTGACATCATTGCCCTTCAGCTTACCACTCTTGATGTCTGCAATTAGCTTGTTGTTTTTCGGTGTGTAGGCGCTGTTCCACTGCTGTTTTTGCCGCTCGTTCATGCGTTCATACTGGTGGTTGGAAATGCCGCTCAGGAAATACTCGGGGAAGAGGGATTGCTTGCCGGGGAACTTCATGTCGTGGCCCCAGTACATGTGACTTGCGATACCCATTGCATGCTTCTTGAGGGTCTTTGAGCGGTTACCGCCATAGTCGTCGAAGAGACCCGGCGGTTCAGGCATCTGGACATCGTCGAAGAGGGTGAGGTGACGGGGTGCAGGTGCCCAGTTGCGGTGAGGAGCCTTGTGCTGGCACATCAGCAGGAAGGGCTTGGACTCGTCACGTTGTTTTTCCAGCCATTCAAGGGCGCGGTCGGTGATGATATCAGTGCAATACCCCTCATAGCGCTTGCGGGTGTTGTCCATCTGGATGAAATCAGGGTTGTAGTAGGCTCCCTGGCCGGGAAGTATTTCCCAGTAGTCGAAGCCGGTGGGGTTGCTGACGAGGTGCCACTTACCGACAATTGCAGTTTGATAACCGGTGTTGCGGATGATTTGGGGGAAGGTGGTCTGACTGCCGTCGAAGCGGGAATTGTTATTGTCGAGGAAGCCGTTTGAATGTGAGTGGAGGCCGGTGAGGATAGAGGCTCGTGAAGGGCCGCAGATTGAATTGGCGCAGAAACTGTTGTGGAAGATTGCCCCCTCCTTTGCAATGCGGTCCAGATTGGGGGTGGGTGCCGCCTTGGCGAGGTGACTGCCGTAGGCGGAAATTGCGGCTTCAGCGTGATCGTCTGAAAAAATGAAAAGAATATTGGGACGTTCTGTCGCCAGGGAAAGGCTACAGGAGGTGATAAGCGCTGCAGCTAATATCTTAATGTGCATGCGCAGGATATAGGGGAGGAAGGTCGCTACGAACAAGAATAATCGACGCCATTTTATGATCTGCGGAAGGGTTGGTGCTTACCTGCAGGCATTACCGTTACAGGGATTATTGCGCGTAAATTTCATCTTACCGGCGGCAGGAGAATTCAATGGCATATTCTCACTTGATCACGACAATTGATTGACGATTGGCCAAAGGCGTGGAACGTGGCGCCCCTTCCAGAGGAAGTGGAACCATTCATGAGCGCAGAGAAAATCCGCAATATTGCCATTATTGCCCATGTTGACCACGGTAAAACCACCTTGGTGGATCTGCTGTTGCAGGCCGGAGGCGTTTACCGTGAAAACCAGTCGATAGCGGAACGGGCAATGGACTCGATGGATCAGGAACGGGAGCGCGGGATTACCATCAAGGCGAAGAATACGGCAATCCTGTGGAATGATTACACGATCAACATTGTGGACACCCCGGGACATGCTGATTTCGGTGGCGAGGTGGAGCGGGTGATGAAGATGGTTGATGGCGTGCTTTTGCTTGTCGACGCGGCTGAAGGACCGCAGGCACAGACACGGTTCGTGCTGCGCAAGGCACTGGCCCAGGGATTGGCACCAATTGTGGTTATCAACAAGGTAGACCGGGAGTTTGCGGATCCTGTGGCGATCCATGACAAGGTGCTTGAACTTTTCCTGGACCTTGAG
>CAWVVE010000360.1:0-3557 GCA_963933075.1 uncultured Verrucomicrobiaceae bacterium
TTATCGACAGGAAGAAGGGCAAGAAGAAAGTGGAATACCTACATCCTCTTCTTGAGGAAATTTCCAAGGAGACCCATGGCATTTTAATTTACCAGGAACAGGTGCAGAAAGCGGCTAACCTGCTTGCCGGCTACAGCCTTGGGGATGCCGATCTGCTGCGGCGGGCAATGGGCAAGAAGGATCCTGAGGAAATGGCCCGGCAACGCGATGTTTTTGTCAGCGGGTGCGCGAGGGAAAACAAGATTCCGGAGAAACAGGCGAATGGCATTTTTGACCTGCTGGAGAAGTTTGCAGGCTATGGTTTTAACAAGTCACATTCGGCTGCATACGGGCTCATCAGCTACCAGACCGCTTACCTGAAAGCCAATTACCCCGTCGAGTTCATGGCATCCCTGCTTTCCAACGAGATCAATAATACCGATAAGATTTCAGTGTTTGTGGAGGAGTGCAAACACATGGGAATCAAGGTTCTTCCCCCTGATATCAATAAAAGCCAGCTTAAGTTTGCGCCGGATTGTGGCAGTGGGCCGGAATCAAAAGCCATCCGCTTCGGGTTAGCGGCGGTCAAGAATGTTGGCAGTGCGGCTATGGAAACGGCTATTATTGAGCGGCAAGCCGATGGGGAATTCACGGGGGCCGAGGATTTTTCCAAGCGTCTTGACTCTAAATCAGTAAACAAGAAAAACCTTGAATCTCTGGTCCGTGCCGGGGCATTTGATTTTTCAGGAGAAGAGCGAGCCCGCCTTTTTTCCCGCCTGGAGAACATTATGGCGTCGGCTTCCAGTGCCCAGAAGGACCGTCTTGCCGGACAGGTTTCGTTGTTTGGCGAGGATGCTGATTTTGGTTCTGCTCCCGAGCCTTCTTTGAGTTCCGGGGATCTTCCATTTGTCCCCTGGAGTAAAGATGAGATCCTCTCTGCCGAACGTGAACTTCTTGGGTTTTATGTGACTGGCCATCCTCTTGATGTCTATCGGCCGTTGATTGCCTCCGGGAAATATCGACGTTTATCTGATCTGCAGGAGTTGAAGGAATCCCGCAAATATGACTTCGCAGGCCGCATCGCGGCGGTTGAGAAGCGTTTCACAAAGAAGGCAGGTAAGCCTTTTGCGATCCTTACTTTCGAGGAGTTTACCGGCCAGACTGAGGTGATGGTATGGAGTGAGGTCTTTGAGAAGTCTACCGATCTGCTGGAAGTGGGAAAGGTGGTGATTCTTACCGCCAAGGTGGAACTGGACTCTATTTCAGATTCCAAGCGCTTGACTGCTGAGCGGCTGAGGACTCTTGAGAAACCTCAAGCAGAGGGGAACTCCGCACTCGCGGCCAATGCCAATGAAGGATTACCCCAGGTAAATGGCAGTATCGCCGGGCGTGCCGGAGTCCCTGCCTTGACCCTTTCTTTACGTAGTGGTGAGCATACCTCGGATGATCTGTGTAAAATCCGTTTAATTGTCGCTGAACACGGCGGAGAGGCTCCATTGCATTTGCGGATCACGGGCAGCAATGGGCAGGGGGTTCACCTGGTGGCTGCTGAAAAATTTAAGGTTAAGGACAGTGAGTCACTCAGGGGTCAGCTTGCAAATTGGATAGATTCCTAAGCACCAATGGCTTGTGGAATTGAATAGGTCTCCGGTCGTGGCACAAGACCGCCATATTTTTCATATCCAGTAATTCAAGGGAGCTTAACTAAAATAACTTTGTTCAAAATTAATTGAACAAAGAGTCTTTGGCGGTAGTTTTCCTACTTTCCCGAACATGACTACCGAAGCCCGATCCGCCGCCGCACAGCGCGTCAGCATTAATGCTGAGGGTTTTCCTGATGCCAAGGAAGTGCCCCTGGAAACAATACAGGTGGAGGTGATCGAGCTTTTTGTGCATGCGGTACGGGTTCTGGGGCTGCCCAAGTCTGTCGGGGAGATATATGGGCTGCTGTTTATTTCGCCTGAGGCACTTCCACTTGATGTGATTGTTGCGCGGCTAGGCATATCAAAGGGATCGGCGAGCCAGGGGCTACGCTTTCTGCGCAACCTCGGTGCCGTTCAACCATCCAGTGTTGCCGGGGACAGGCGCGAGCATTTCAAAGCGGTCACTGAGCTCAAGAAGCTTGCTGCCGGCTTTATTAGTGGTGAAATAAATCCTCACCTGGAAAGCGGCACGCTGCGTCTTGAAAAGATTCGGCAAATTGCTTCTTCGGACACATCCCAGCATGCGGGATTTTTCAGGGATCGAGTGGCACGCCTTGGCAACTGGCGACGTCGGGGCGGGATGCTGCTGAAGATCGTGAGTCGTTTTCTCGGCAGGACAACAAAGAAGTAATGGGAAACGGATTGCAGATTGAAGAGGATTGGCGTGAGAAGAGCTTATGGCATGTGGTTCAGACGCATGCCAAGTCAGAGCATATTGCTGCGGCAGCCCTTTCCCGCGGCGGGGAGATCGAGGTTTACTGCCCCCGCCTTAAGTTTCAGCGCCTGACGCAGCGGGGGAAGGTATGGTTTACCGAGGCGCTTTTCCCCGGCTACTTTTTTGCACACTTCAGTGTGGCACGCCATTTTCGTGCCGTAAGTTATGCTACTGCAGTGAGGAGAATCCTGCAGTTTGGCGATCGTTACGCCTGTATACCGGAATCATCAATTGATCAGATTCGCGAGCAAATGGGTGATGCTGATATCCGCACGATTGAAACCAGAGCAGATGTTGGTGATGAGGTTGAGATTACAACAGGGCCGTTCCTGGGAATGACGGCAACAGTCACCGGGTTATTGGAGGGCAAGCAGCGGGTTCGAGTGCTCATAGAATTTCTCGGCCGGGCCAGTGAGGCTGAGTTGTCGATTCACGGTGTGCAAAGCGGGCGGGCCCCGCAGCAGAGTTTCGCGTTGGGGTAAGGCGGCGAAAAATAAAGGGAACCAGTTGATGGAACATTCCCACATGCCAGAAAACCAATCGGTTTCGTGCAAAAAAATGGCGCGAGTGACCGGGGGCGGCAGCGTGCGGTGGCGGCAAGTGAATTGTATTTCCCGGGCTCCAGTTTTTTCATTCAGCAAGAACACACTCAACCAACCAAAAAATTATGTCTAAGAAAATACTAATTGCAGGCGGTGGCGGCTTCATCGGCGGCCATCTGGCTAAAGAAATGACAAGCCGTGGACATGCCGTGCGCGTTGTAGATATCAAGCCGGTTGACCAGTGGTATCAGCAGATTGCCGGAGCGGAGAATATCGTTGCCAATCTGGAGGAGAAAGAAGCGTGCTTTAGTGCTGCTGAAGGTTGCGATGAGGTTTTCAATCTGGCATGCAACATGGGAGGCATGGGGTTTATTGAGAATAACCGTGCCCTGTGCATGTTGAGTATTCTTATCAATACACACCTGCTGATGGCCGCAAGGGAGCATGAGGTAAAGAAATATCTCTATTCTTCAAGTGCCTGTGTCTATGCTGCCGGTAAGCAGACAGATGCGGCGGTGACTGCACTAAAGGAAGAGGATGCCTATCCCGCAATGCCTGAGGATGGTTATGGCTGGGAGAAGCTTTTCAGCGAGCGCATGTGCAAGCATTTTGAGGAGG
>CAWVVE010000361.1:0-3557 GCA_963933075.1 uncultured Verrucomicrobiaceae bacterium
CATTTGTTGGAGCCCATCCCATGGCGGGTTCGGAACTTACCGGGTTTGCCAATGCGCGTGCCGACCTTTTTTCCGGGGCAGCGTGTGCCATTACTCCCGGGAAGAGCAGCACTGCGGGCGCGGAGAAGACAGTAGGAGAATTCTGGGACTGCCTAGGCTGTAATCTCATCAGTCTTGATCCTGCGGATCATGATATGTTGGTGGCAAAGATCAGTCATGTGCCTCATTTGTGTGCCTCCGCGCTTGTGCAAACAGCGATGGCAGATGACATGAGGGCAGCTCAATTGGCGGGCACCGGATTCCGCGACAGCACCAGGATTGCCATGGGTTCTCCTGCAATGTGGACGGAGATTCTGGGAGAAAACAGGGAGGCGGTATCCGAGATATTAAGTGAACATATCAAGGAGCTTGGGGATGTGCTGGCAAAGTTAAAGGAAAATGACAATGAAGGGATGGGCCGGTTTCTCAATGATGCCAAGAATTACCGGAGCGCACTTACTGCGCCTTCCAAAAAGGAGAATTAGGGTATCGCGAGCAATTAATCATTCAGTTAATGGAAGGGAAATTTAGCGAGCTTCGTGTCCGTCGCGTACATTACTTTGGCGGTGAAATTTCTGTTCCGGGTGACAAGAGTATGTCTCACCGTGCGGTCATGCTTGCCTCGCTTGCTGATGGAGATTGCAGGATTGAGGGGTTTCTTCCGAGTGAAGATTGTCTTGCAACAGTTGCAGCAATGCAGTCACTGGGGGTAAGCATTGATGTTCTTGAGCAATCGAACCTCGGTCCGGAGTGTCTTCTCATACACGGTCGAGGCATGGTGAGGGAAGTTCCTCCTGGTGATATTGATTGCGGAAATTCGGGAACGACTATGCGGCTTATGTCCGGTATCCTTGCCGGGCAGGGCTTTGACAGCCGATTAGTGGGGGATGAGTCCCTGTCGAAGCGGCCGATGGGTAGGGTGATCAGGCCTCTGTCTGATATGGGCGCATGTATTGAGGCAGAGGGGGCAGGAGATAGTGCCCCGCTCTCTATTCATGGTGGCGGGCTACATGGTATACGCTATGAACTTCCAGTGGCGAGTGCCCAGGTAAAAAGTGCAGTGTTGCTTGCAGGCCTCTTTGCTGAAGGACTCACGACTGTTGTCCAGCCGATAGAGACCCGGGATCATACTGAGAGGATGCTGGATTCGTTCCAGATTAGAACTCAGACGGAGGGCAGAGAAATATCGATTGCGGGCGGTCAGAAAATCCAGCCATGTGACTTTGTTGTTCCCGGCGATATTTCCAGTGCCGCGTTCTGGTTGGTAGCAGCCTCCGCATTGCCGGGTTCGCAATTGAGAGTTAATAAGGTGGGGCTTAATCCGACACGAAGCGGTATATTGGAAGTCCTGACGGGAATGGGTGCAAATATTACCACTGCCGTTGTGGATGATGGCAGTGGAGAGAAAGTCGGGGATATTACGGTTTGCGGGGATGGGCTGAATGGAATCGATATATCGGGTGGGATTGTTGCCAATGTCATTGATGAATTGCCGATTCTGGCTGTTGCAGCAGCCTTGGCTGAGGGAACAACAGTGATCCGGGATGCCGGTGAATTGCGGGTGAAGGAAACCGACAGGATTGCCGCGGTTGCGAAGAATTTGCGTGCGATGGGAGCTGTCATCGAGGAATTTGATGACGGCCTGAGTATTAGAGGAGGAAAAACATTGCATGGTGCCTGCATTGAAAGTTATGGAGATCACCGCATCGCGATGGCGTTTGCTATAGCCGGTCTGTTTGCAGGTGGCGAGACAGTCATTGAGAATGCTGACTGTATTGCGGTGTCCTACCCTGGTTTTGAGAAGGATCTTGAATTACTTTCTTCGGGGGTGAAGAAAGGGCAGGAGGAGAGTTCCGCGGATAATGCTGGATAATTTTATGACGGCAGAAATTAAATTTCCCCGGCATCGTGTCATTGCAATTGACGGTCCGGCGGCTTCCGGAAAAAGCAGCGTATCGCAAATGTTGTCCGTTCGCCTTGGCTTCCTGCATGTTAACTCAGGCACGATGTACAGGGCACTGGCCTGGAGTGTTTTGCGCTCGGGTATTCAGACGAAGGATTTCCCTGCAATTGTCGAGCACCTTCGGGAAATTGAAATATGCTGTGGAATTTCAGGCGATAAAGCCACATTGACTGTTGATGGGACTGATCCTGGCAATGAGTTGAAGTCCAGTGAGGTGAATGCAGGAGTTTCTGCTGTTTCCCAGGTTGCGGAAGTACGTGATGTGTTAGTTGCGAAACAAAGGGAATACCTGAATGTGGCAGATATTGTCATGGAGGGCAGGGACATTGGATCGGTTGTCTTCCCGGCAACCCCCTATAAATTTTTTATTGATGCCTCAATAGAGGTTCGTGCCAAGCGCAGGAGGAAGGAGGGGATAGTGGACAATCTTGCTGAACGTGATGCCGTTGACAGCAGCCGGGCAACGTCCCCCATGGTTGTAGCCGATGATGCTGTGGTGATTGACACATCAGAAATGACACTTGAGGAAGTTCTTGCGGAGATTCTTGATCGGCTTCGTGCGCGTGGACTTGATGCATTGGATTAAGGGTTATGTGTTACTGGATTGGATATTGGCTGGCGTGGCTGCTTTTTCGTGTGTTTTTTCGTCTGCGTGTTGTTGGCAGGGAGAATATTAAGGTTTCGTGGAAACGGGGAGGGGTTCTCATTGCATGCAACCACACAAGTTATTTTGATCCGCCGGCTGTCGGGGTGGCGTATGGTCGAAAGGCAGCGTTTCTGGCTCGCAAATCTTTGTTTAAGAAGGGTTTCCTGGGATGGATTTATCCTCGCCTGAACGCGATACCAGTGGATCAGGAGCGACCGGATTTCACCAGTTTAAAGCGCATTATCAAGGAACTCCGGACTGGTAATCCGGTGCTTATTTTCCCTGAAGGCCAACGCACGATGGATGGTGAGTTGATGGAGGCTGAAGCCGGTGTCGGACTGGTGATTTCAAAGGCCCGCGTGCCGGTATTGCCAATAAGGATTTTTGGCGCGCATGAGGCTTATCCGCCGGGGGCTAAAATACCCAGATTTTTCACCAGGATCACGATTTGCTGTGGGGAGATCTTTGAATTCCCGGATTCGGAATTGGATATCAAGGGGCGAGAAGGCTACCAAGCCATTGCCGATCGGGTTATGCAGAAGGTGGCTGAAATAAACAAACCCTAAGAAGGTTCTTTTTTTCTAGCGGCGAAGTTTGCGATCATAAAACTGATCTCCCTTTGGCGGGCGCACAGGCATGATGAGTCCGCCGGAGATTGCCAGTTCCCTGAACATCTGATCTCGCAGGTGACTGACTTGATCCTGGTAGGCTGGTATTTTAATAAGGTTGTGACGTTCATGCGGGTCGGTTTTCAGGTCATAAAATCCATTTTGATCCCATATCCCATGGTAATAGATATACTTGTAGCGTTCCGTACGGATGGCGAAGCATGTTGGTGTTGCCGGGAAGTTCCATTCCCAGTGGTATTCATAAAGTATGTGGTCACGCCATGCCGATTTTTCCCCGAGT
>CAWVVE010000362.1:0-3544 GCA_963933075.1 uncultured Verrucomicrobiaceae bacterium
TGAAAATAGCGATGCAAAGTGGATAGTGCCCGGCTCCGAACTGAGCGGATGGAATGGTCTGGATTTTGATGATGGGGTGTGGGCCTCTGGTGCCACCGGGGTAGGCTATGATACAGGGAGGGATTACACGCCGTATATTGATGATAACAGCAATGTTCTCGAGCAGATGCAAAACGTGAACGGATCTGCCTATATCAGGATACCCTTTCAGATCACGGCTCCGGGGAATGTTGCGGCTCTTGTCTTAAGGATGCGCTATGACGATGGGTTTTCCGCCTGGATAAACGGCCAACTGATTGCTTCCTCACGTTCTCCGGAAGTGCCTGTTTGGAACTCGATGGCGACAAATTTCCATTCCGACTCGGTGGCGACAATTCCAGAGCAGTTCAGCGCGTCGGCAGGTATTCCTGCACTGGTTGCCGGTGAAAATATCCTTGCCATACAAGGCATGAACTGGACCCTCGACAGTTCGGATCTGCTGATGCTTCCTGAGCTCAGTGCACGCACCCTTGATCCTGCCGCCCCCGGATCATCAGGATATCTATCCCCACCGACCCCCGGTGAGATCAACGGCAATGCGGTCAGCGGCTTTGTTGCCGACACGAAATTCTCGGCTGACCGGGGTTTTTATGATGAGCCCTTCTCCATCTCCATCACCACGGAAACCGAGGCGGCGACAATACGCTACACCACCGATGGAACACTGCCCGATGAGCAGACAGGCACAGTCTATGCCTTGCCCATCTCTATCAGTTCCACGACCACTCTTCGTGCAGTTGCATACAGGGAGGGCTACCAGTCCACCAATGTCGACACGCAGAGCTATTTCTTTACCGGTGATGTCAAGGAACAGTCCGACATGGACAGTGACGTGGTTGATGACCCGGCATATTCAGCGACGATCGAGGACGACCTGTCCACCAATCTTCCGGTGTTCTCACTCACTGTGGATGCGGCTGACTTCTTTGGTCCCGATGGCATTTACAGCAATCCCAGTCGCACGGGGAGGGGATCGGAGGTTCCTGTGTCGATGGAATTCTTTAATCCTGCAGATCCCTCCGACCAGTTCCAGGTCGACGCCGGTGTCCGTATTCACGGCGGCAATGCGCGTACTCACCCCAAGAAACACCTGCGTTTTTATTTTCGCGGGGACTACGGGGAGCGCCGCCTCAAGCATCCCATTTTCCCGGGCAGCCCGGTCGAGTCCTTTGACCAGTTGCTGCTGAGGAGCGGGGGGCATGACTCCTGGTCGATTGGGGCAAGGTTTGGACGGAACCCTCTTCGTGACCTGCCGCCGCACGGAACAATCATGCGCGACCAGTTTTTGCGCAAGACCGAGCTCGAGATGGGCATTCTCACTCCGCGCAGCCGTTATGTGCATGTCTATATCAACACCCGCTACTGGGGGGTGTATGATCTTCACGAGCGTGCCAATGCGGCGTTTTTTGAATCCTACCTCGGCGGCGAGGAGGAGGACTATGATGTACTCCACCACCCGAGCGGCACTGTGGTAGACGGTAACACGACAGCGTGGAACCAAGCCCGTGCCATTGTCGCTGGCGGAATTTCCTCAGCTGCGGAATACGCCGCCATCCAGGAGTATATTGACCTTGAGGACTATATTGATCACTTGATTGTGCGAGTCTGGTCAGGAGATTATGACTGGTGCGGACCGCTTTATCTCAACGGTGTAGACGAGACGCATTTCCGCAGGAAGAACTGGTATGCCGGGCGCAGGAGCCGGGGCAACCCCGGGAGATTCCGATTTTTCACCTGGGATGCGGAAATGTCGATGGGGCTTCACCTCGGTCAGCCGGGCAACCAGGGGATCACCAACTTTGATTTGAGTGGTGTGAACGACAGCGGATCGGCCATGGAATTCTATGGCGCGTTGCGTGAATACCCTGACTTTCAACTGCTTTTCGCCGATCATTTGCACAGGCATTTTTTTAACGACGGGCTGATGACAGTTGTCAAGAACCAGCAGCGTATTGACGTGATGACTGATGAGGTGCGTGATGCCATCGTTGGTGAATCGGCCCGATGGGGTGATGAGGGAACCAGCGCCTCGACGCCCTTTACCCGTGATGACACCTGGTTACCTGAGATTTCCTGGATCAGGAATGATTTCATCGGGGTGCGGACTAACATCGTGCTACAGCAGTTTCGCGACCGTGGATTGTACCCGGATACTGCCGCTCCGCTTTTCAATCAGCATGGAGGGCGAGTTGCCCAGGGTTTCTCTCTGAGCATGGCTTCAGCGGGGTCGGTCATGTATTATACCACTGACGGCAGTGATCCACGATTATCGGAGGAGGCGGTGCGCTACACCGGGCCCTTTGCCCTTGGGGAAAGCGTGTTGATGAAGGCCCGGGCATTTAGTGCCGCTCGCAATGAGTGGTCGGCGTTGACGGAGACTACGTTCCTTGTCGGTGAGCTTGCTTCCTCTTCAAACCTTGTGGTCAGTGAGCTCAATTACCGGCCCCGTCCTCCCGCCGGGGAGGCGGAATTGACGGTTGCCAGCAGTCGTACAGACTTTGAGTTCATCGAGTTGAAGAACATAGGTAACGCCACCATTGATCTGACGGGCTTGCGCTTTTCACAGGGGATCGGGTTCACCTTTGACCTTGATACCCCGCTGCGCATGCTTGCTCCCGGCGAGGAATTGCTGCTTGCAGAGGATGCCTCCGCCCTTGCCGTCCGGTATGGGAGCGCGATCCTTGCGAGAATCGCCGGAGAATTCGAGGATGGCAGCAAGTTGAGTAACGATGGTGAGAATATTACCCTTCTGGCTGCGGACGGAGAGGTCATCAAGAGCTTCCTGTATTCCGATGAAGCACCCTGGCCCTCCGGGCCGGACGGAGATGGGTTCACTCTAAGCCTTGTTGCCCCCGGGAGTAATCCCGATCATTCCTTGCCGGCAAGCTGGGCGTCTTCCGGGCGCATCGATGGCGACCCGGCAGGGCAGACCTCCTCAATCGGTTATGATTACTGGGTGAGCGAGCATTTTGATCCCTCGGCGCCGGACTTTGAGCAGGTTTCCGGACCGGGGGCGGACCCGGACGGCGACACCATGAGCAATGCTATGGAATATGCCTTCGGCACCGGCCCCAATGATTCATCGGATACGCCGCAGATTGAGGTGTTGATCGTCAATGTGGGTGGTGAGGATTACCTCGCCGTGCGTTTCCTTGCGCAACCCTCCGGTAATGACATACAGATCAGTGGTGAGGTTTCGGTTGATTTGAGTTCCTGGCAGAGCACGACAACTGTTGTCGGGGATGCCGTTGCCACGGATGATGGCCGGCAGTGGCTGGTGTTGCGCTCCAATGACCCGGTGCTTGGTGCCGTTACCCGGCAAATTCGCCTGCGTATCGAGATTGCCCGGTAGGAGATGTTCCGAGCTCCTTTCCCCCCTTGCCTGCAGCCCCAAAGAGAGAGAGAAAATACCGATGGTCGGACTCGAACCGACACGTCCAAAGGACAACGGATTTTGAATCCGTCGCGTCTACCAATTCCGCCACATCGGCTTATTCATCATCAA
>CAWVVE010000363.1:0-3524 GCA_963933075.1 uncultured Verrucomicrobiaceae bacterium
CCTGATTCACGAGCTGGGCCACATTTTTGGAATGCTGCATGACACCCGTGATACCCGCAACATCATGATGCGCGGATATGATGACCTCGGAAAAATGTTCGATGCAAAGACTGCCGGGGAAAGGCCTGTGCGTTTCTCAGCCGCCCATGCCCGCATGGCTGCCGTGACACGCTTCTTCAATGAAGCCTTTGACAAAAAGGACACCAAGCCACCCGGCATCAGTGAATTCAAGCTGGCCGGAAATGCCCAGGCCGGCGAGAAAACAGTAGAGCTTAAGATTAAAATGCTTGATGCCGGGGGCCTGGGGCCCCTGGTCATCATGCAAAGGGGTGGTGGGCAGATTGACGCGTTTGTAAAGGATCTCGACCTGGATGGTAAAAACGAATACTCCGGGACACTGACCGTGGAAGCCCCGCGTCCCCTCGTCGCCGGGCAGCCGCTGATCTACATCATCAACATTTCTGATATCAACGGCAACCTGAGCCAGGCAGTCATCAACTCCAGGGTGACCGACAAGCAGTAACGGGCAATACCGGTTCCCTCGAGTCACAGGGATGAATCCGGCCTGCCTGTAGACTGCCAACCCAATTAGCTTCAGGCGATAATGTCATGCACAACGTTGCCGAACACGTCGGTTAACCGCACGTCCCGGCTGTTGTGGCGGATGGTCAACTGCTCATGATCCAGCCCCAGCAAATACAGGATGGTGGCGTGCAGGTCATGGTAGGAGACAGGGTCCTTGACGGCATGCATTCCCAACTCATCGGTCGCACCATGACTGATGCCTCCCTTGACACCCCCACCTGCCATCCACAGGGTAAAGCCCTTGTGGTGGTGGCTGCGTCCTATTTTCCTCTCACGGTTTGCCTCCTCGAAGGGCGTGCGACCAAACTCAGTGGCCCACACCACCAGGGTCTCATCAAGTAAACCCCGGGACTTGAGGTCAATGATAAGGGCCGCAATCCCCTGGTCGGTCCTTGCAGCATTACCACGGTGATTATCCACCAACCCACCACGGTTTCCATGCGCATCCCACTTGCGCCCCTCGGCACCATCAAGGATCTCCACAAAGCGCACACCGGACTCAACCAAGCGCCGGGCTGTCAGGCAATGCCGCGAGAATGCATTATCCCCGTAAAGTTTTCGGATACTCTCCGGTTCGCGTGAAAGGTCAAAGGTTTCCATCGCGGAGCGCTGCAGCTTGTAGGCTGTCTCAAAGGCCTCAATGCGACCGTTTAACTCAATCTGCCCGGGATATTGATCGCGGTGTATGCGATTAAGCCTGTTGAGTACATCGAGCTGTTTCTCCTGGGTCCCGGGAGCACTCTCACCACGTGGCTTAAGGTAAGGAAAAGGCGGTTTCCCGGGTTCCACCCGCGCGATCGCCGCGCGATGTCTCCCAGGCAGCATTCCCTGCTGGAACACGCCATCCCCTGCAGTGCTGATACCATCCTTCATTACCACGTAGGAGGGTAGCTCACTGCTTTGACTGCCTAACCCGTAGGTTGTCCATGAGCCAATGCTCGGAAAACCCGGGCGACCATGACCGGTATGCATTAACTGCTCACCCACCGAGTGAATCGCGGAATCGGTATGCACCGACTTGATAAAGGCAATGTCATCAACCACTTGCGTGAGGCGGGGATAGATCTCACTGACCCAGGCACCGCTCTGCCCATGCCGGGAAAATGGAAAAACCCCGGGAAGAATGCGGCAACCCTCAAGGGTTTTCTCCGGGTTGAATCCTTTCAATTCATCAGCGCCGAACACCTCCGAGGCGATCTTGCCCTGTAACTCCTTGAGCTTGGGCTTCGGATCAAAAGTCTCCAGGTGACTCGCTCCGCCGCACATGAAAAGGAAAATCACATTCTTCGCCCTTGGCGGGTGATGCGGTGCCGGCATGCCACTGGCGGCTCCTGCAGGGCCGGATCCCAGGAGCGAGTGCAGCGCAATGCCACTCAATCCCCCGAACCCGAATTGGCCGAGGAAGCGTCGTCGGTCAATCATGTTGCCGGGTTCAGTGGACATAGATGAACTCATTCAAGCCAAAGATCATGTGGGTATAGTCAGTGAGGGTATTACCTGAGCGCAGGAATTGAATGCCTATTTCCATTTCATTTTCCCGTGGTGGCCGGCAAAGGGCAAGCAGGTAGGCATGTTTCACCTGCTGCCCAGGGTCATTGCCGGCTTGCTTGCCCACCCGCTTGGCAAAATGCCCGGCCAGTGTCCAAACCAATGGGGAATTCAGCGCAAAAAGTGCGCTGTCGGGACTGGCGGCGGTGCTTCTTGCCCCGTCACTGCGCTCGGTATCCGGCGGGTCAAAGAGGCTCAGTGTTGGATGGCGAACCGCACGGTGCACCTGCAGGTAGATAGAGCGCCTCCAACTCTCCGGCCGATCATCCTCCCTCTTCTTGTAATTTCCGATCGAGATACTCCTGCCAAACATGTCCTGGCGCAATACACCCGCCACGGCCAACAGGTGATCACGAATGACTTCCGCCTCAAGACGCCGCGACCGGTATTCCCAAAGCCACCGATTGTCATTATCCTGCTTGGCAGCGGAAGCATCCCTTGCACTGGACTGACGGTATGACGAACTGGTCAGGATGAGGCGGTGAATCGGTTTTATTTTCCAGCCCCCCTTGATAAATTGAGCAGCCAGCCAGTCAAGGAGCCGTGGATGACTTGGTCTTGCACCAAGGCTGCCGAAATTATTCGGAGTGGCCACCAGCCCGCGCCCGAAATGATAATGCCAGGTACGGTTTACCAAAACCCGTGCCAACTGCTCCCCTGCACCATGCCCGGTATCGGTCAGCCAATCAGCCAGAGACTCCAATTCCCCCTTACCCTTCGTATGCCAGTGCTCGACAGGCTGACGCATGAGCTTGTATACATAACCGGGCTTGACGGCAGGGCCCGGCGTTGCCCAGCTGCCCTTCAAAAGTACCCGCGGCTGGGTAATGGAGAGTGGAATTTTCTTGCGGGAAGCCTTGGGGGACTCACGTACCTGGTCAAAGAAAATGGCACTGAATCGATAATATTCCTCAGTGGAAACAGGATCAACCGGGTGGTCATGACAGCGCGCACAACCGAGAGTCAGCCCCAGGAAGGCATTACCGGTGGTCGATATCATGTCATCCAGCCGGTGAAACTGCTTGTCATTGGGGTCAGCATTGTTCTGCAGCCGGGTTCCAAGGTGGATAAACTGGCGCAGGGGCCGGTATTGCTTTTCCTCCTCCGGCGCATCAACAAACTGGAAGCGCACAAACTGATCAAAAGGAAGGTCGGCATTGAAAGCACGTATCACCGCATCCCTGTATTGCCAGGCATCGCCCCGAACCTTGTCCTCATTAACGGTCAGGATGCCATTACTCTCTCCAAAGCGGGCCACATCCAGCCAGTGCCGTCCCCACCTCTCCCCGTAATGAGGACTCTCCAGTAACCCGTCCACCATCCGGGCATAGGCATCAGGACTTGAATCGGTGATAAAGGCCTCAATTTCCTCAACACTCGGGGGCAACCCG
>CAWVVE010000364.1:0-3519 GCA_963933075.1 uncultured Verrucomicrobiaceae bacterium
GAGACCTCAAAGCTCACCAATGACCACACTCACGGGATCAAGAAAGAGGCGCTGTTTTCCTACAACAAGGGCAATTACTTCGGCTCGCTGAGCTTTGACCTTAATGCTGAGGACCCGGTGATGACTTTCCGCTGCATCACCATTGAGGGCAAGGAGGTCTACGCGCTGTCCTTGAAGAGAAGTGCCTTGCAGAAATAATGCCCTTTAAGTGGTGGCGAGGGTACGTGCAACGCGCAGGCCGTCAGCTGCCGCCGAGAGAATTCCCCCGGCATAACCGGCGCCCTCACCGGCGGGAAACAGGCCGCGGGCGGAGGGACTCTGCATGGTTTCGTCACGAAGAATGCGTAGTGGCGAGGATGAGCGTGTTTCCGTCGCTGTCAGGACGGCATCTCCACGGCTGAAGCCCTTGATTTGCTTGGCGACCCCGGCTGCCGCCTGCTGCATGGTGCGCACCACGTAATCCGGCAGGCATTCACGCAGGTCGGTGAGTATTACACCCGGCCGATAGGAGGGCTTGACCTTGCCCAGTTCAGTTGAACTGACACCTTTCAGGAAGTCGCCCAGCAATTGCGCGGGTGCCTTGCCATCCGCGCCACCGAGCCGGAAGGCGCGCTGCTCCAGGTCACGCTGGAAGTTGATACCGGCCAGCGGATTGCCATTGTCCCCAAAGTCGCCGGGAAATACCTCAACCATGAAGCCGGCGTTGGCGTTGGCGTCATCGCGCGCGTAACTGCTCATGCCGTTGGTGACGATGAGACCGGGGCCAGAGGCTGAGGCGACCACCAGCCCGCCGGGGCACATGCAGAAGGAATAGCAGCTGCGTGCCTTTCTTCCGCGGCCGCGGCGCACGAATTTATAGGGTGCGGCGCCGAGTCTGGGATGCCCCATGTCGGGCCCGTAGAGAGAGCGGTCGATCATTGACTGCGGGTGCTCGATGCGCGCGCCGACGGAGAATGACTTGGCTTCCATCGCAATGCCGTGGCCGTGGAGCATTTCAAAAGTCTCCCTCGCACTGTGGCCAACGGCAAGGATCACGTTGTCCACCTCAATTTCATCACCGTTGGAGGTGCGCAGCCCGCGCAGGGAGCCCTTCTCCAGCAGGATATCATCAAGGCGGGTTTCGAAACGTATTTCCCCGCCAAGTTCTAGGATTTCACTGCGCAGGGAACGCAGCACGCTGATTAGGCGATCCGTTCCGATGTGTGGCTTGCCCTTGACCAGGATGTCCTCGGGTGCGCCATGGGCAGCAAGTTCCTCAAGCACGAAGCGTACCGCTCCATCGCGGTCCTTGATACCGGTATAGAGCTTGCCGTCGGAGAAGGTCCCGGCTCCACCCTCGCCAAACTGCACGTTGGACTCGGGGTCGACATCACTCTCGCCGCGCCAGGACCGGGTGACATCCCGTGCCCTTGGGCCCGCGGCCTTGCCGCGCTCCAGGATAATTGGCCGCAGTCCCGCGCGGGCAAGGCTCAGTGCGGCAAAATAGCCGCAGGGACCGGCACCTATGATCACCGGCCTTTGCGTGTCCTTTGCAGGGACTTGCGGAACAGCGAAGATGACCTGCGTTGCGGGTCGCACGTCAGGACTCCTTGCGGCGGCAATGATTTTCTCCTCCTCATCCACGACCTCAGCATGAATGGTGTAGATTAGGCGGATTCCACCATCCTCCTTTTTGCGGGCATCAATGGCGCGCCGGTGGATTTTCCAGTCGCGAAGCTGGCCGGAATCGACGCGCAGCTTGCGCAGCAGAGCTCTTTGCAGTGCCTCATCATCGTGGTCGACAGACAGGCGGATTTGTGAGATTTCAATCAAGTTGCGCCACTATGGAGGCAGTCGGGGCCTTTGTCATTGGAGCATTTTTCCTTGCCTTCAGGCTGTGAATACAATCAATTGCAGGAAATCGCAACGCGGTGAAGTTGCCGATGCGATTGCTTTGAACATGACCGGGGTAATTAAATTCAAGCCCCTTTACATGAAGCGGGTATGGGGAGGGCGGAAGCTGGAGAGCATCTACGGGCGCGGGTTGCCGGATGACTCCGCCCCGTTTGGGGAGTCCTGGGAGATCGTTGACCGGGAGACAGAGCAGAGTGTGGTGGAAGGCGGTGAGTTTGCAGGAAAGAGCCTGCACGAGTTGTGGTGTTATCACCGTGAGCAGGTCTTCGGGGCGGGGTTGCCGGAGTCGCGGCGTTTCCCCCTGCTGTTGAAGATCCTTGATGCCAGGGAGCGGCTCTCGGTGCAGGTGCACCCGCCGGCGGACTTGGCGCACAAGCTTGGCGGTGAGCCGAAAACCGAGATGTGGTATGTCGCCCACGCTGAGCCCGGGGCTGAGATTTATGCCGGGCTTTGTACCGGGGTCACAAGGGAGGACTTTGAGCGCGGAACCGGTGAGGGAACTACAGCAAGCCAGGTGCACCGCATCGCAGTCAATACCGGCGACTTTATTTTCATCCCCAGTGGTCGGTTGCATGCTATTGGTGCCGGGCTGGTGATCTTTGAGATTCAGGAAAACAGTGACACTACTTACCGGGTTTATGACTGGGGGCGTGACGGGCTTGACGGGAAACCGCGTGAATTGCATGTCAGGGAGTCCATGCAGTGCATTGATTTTTCTGATAGTGAACCGGAGATTGGAGTGGCGGAAGGTGATGTTCTCGTGAATTGCCCGCAGTTCAAGGTGGAGCGGTGGAAGTTGCCGGCGGGTGAGGGGCGTGTCGCGGGCGGTGACGGGAGCTTTGCGCTACTCGCGGTTGTTGAGGGAATACTTCGTTGCGGGGAAAGAAATTTCTCCGCGGGCGATTTTTTCCTGGTGCCTGCTGGGTGCGAAGTGAATCTGGTGACAGATCCAGGGGCAACGCTACTCCATGTCGCTCTTCAGTCCTCACGAGAGAGTCCTTCTTGTTCCCTTCTCCCTTGAATTATAGACGGTTGGTGATCTGTCGGTTACAAATAACGTTTTTTACCAAAATTGATCCAATAATACATTAAAGTGAAGAAGGTTGCCTATATTGCATTTTTTATTGCCTTGATCATCCTGATTCCGTTTGGTGTCCAGCAGTTGATCAGGTATCGGCAGTTGCCGAGTTCGATTACCATCGTTACCGGAAATGAGGGGGGGCGTTATAAGGTTATTGCTGAGGCCCTTGGTGATGAAATCGAGAAAAAATACGGAATTGAAGTCCATTACAGGAATTCTCCAGGTTCAGAGAGTAATATAAGATACGTCGAGGAGGGGAAAGCGGATTTCGCTTTGTTTCAGCCGAACGTTATTACGGGGAAGGGAGCTTTTTCAAACGCAAGGATGATTGCTAATGTTTTTCCCGAGGTTGTGGTTTGTCATGTGCTTAAGGATTTATCCTATGACCCTTTTTTGGGAAATCCCGGGGGTGGAGAAATAACAACCATTGCGGTTGGGGAAAAGGGTTCCGGGGACGCGGTGACAAGCGCGGCAATCCTGGACTTTTTTCAAGGTGAATCATTGAAGGAGAAGCGCCTCTGGTTGAATTACCATGAGATTGTTAA
>CAWVVE010000365.1:0-3514 GCA_963933075.1 uncultured Verrucomicrobiaceae bacterium
CGGCACCCGCAGCACCTCTCAACTCCTGTGGCGGCAGCCGCAGGGAACCATGCTGCGCAGAGTCACCAGCAGAGGACACGGCAACCGCACCATGAGAAGAATGCACAATCACCCTGCACCGCACACCGAGTTCAAGCACGGCATACGCCGCAGCCATCAATTCCGTCGCATCACCCTCGCTGACGCTTTTATCAAGCAGCGCACCGGCTTCAAGTTCATTAAGGAAAAGCGTGTCGGTCGCCGGCAGGGACGGCAACACCACTTCGCGGAAGTTGCCCATATGAACACTCACCAGGTCGACCACGGTGTGAAAACCCGCACTTAAAGCCCTCTTTAGAAGGCGGGACGCCCCGGTATTTCCGTTACCATCAGCGCGGTCCAGTTTTTCCAGCAGCAGCAGGTAGCCGAGGTAGAAGAATTCAGCACTGCTGTCGGCTAACTCTACGTCAGCATCATCGAGAAGCGCATTGGTCCCGGGCTGGTGGAAGAATGTCCGCCTCCCTGTCGCCTCAACCGACATGACATCAGTATACGATGTGGGAGCCCGGTCAGTGCATTCCAGCCTAGCTGTATCAATTCCATGCGCACGACAATCCTCAAGTATCCAGTGCCCATCAGTATCATCACCGACGATACCCGCAGCCTGTAAGGGAAACCCGGCGTCCAGTTTCGCGAGGTCCTTAAGCAGGTTATAGGGACCGCCGCCGTTGGCACTGGACTGCTCACTGATAAAGACCAGTGCGTCCTCATCGGGAAACGCGTCAACCAACTTCACGTGGTCAACGATCCAGTTACCGGCGGCAAGGACACCCGAACGTTTCATGGCAACTTGAGTTCCACCGTCATATTTTGCTCCTGTGACTGCAGGGCAGCAGCAAAAATCTGATGGCTTGCAAGTGCTTCACCCGGGGTCACGCATCCAAATCTGGCACCAAGTTCACCGTCACGCTCCGCAAAGAATGCCGCCCACATCTGCATCAACACGTCAGGGAATCCCGGCTCAAAAATCCCCCCGGTGATGGTTTTGAACGAGGTGGAGAATCCCAGGTCAATTCGCCGCCATTGCTGCTCTTCTCCACGCGAGAAAAGCCACAGTGTGCGTGGTTGCTTGGTATTAAACCTTGCACCCCCTTCAGTACCTAGCACTTCGATAAACCAGCTGTCCGTCTCCCCTGGTGCCATGCGCTTCATCTCGAAGCGTAATGGTATATCCTCAGCATCATCGCGTCCCACCCAGGTATGCAATAGGGCATTGTCCCACGTATCACAGGGTCCTCCGGGACGCTCGGGATAGCCCTTCTGGAGCTGAGCGTAAACTGATTTCGGATACCATCCGAGGCGAAAAGGCACATGGCACACATGCATGCCAAGGTCACCCATCACCCCTATATCCCCACAGGTAACAGATTGGCGCTTCCAGTTTGTGGCCTTCTCTGGATCAAGGTCACTACTGTGATGAAACCCCGAGCGGATCTCAAGGAGGCGACCCAGTTCACCGGATTGTGCAGCACTCACCACACGTTGTGCGCCCGGAAAAAACGGGAATTCCGAACTGCAGCGCACAAACCTCCCGGAGGCTTCCACTGCAGAGACAATCTGCTGTGCGGCTGCCAGATCAATTCCGAATGGTTTCTCCGCCAGGAGGTCTTTGTCTGCCGCCAGGACATCCAGATAGATTCGCTCATGCAGTTTGTGCGGAACAGCGACATAAACGACGTCAATTTTCTCATCCGCCAGGAGTTCCGTGTAATCGACGGTCAACAGCTTAATATCAGGAACCTGCCTGAACCATTCGAGTGCCTTGGAATCCAAATCGGCAACTGCCCTCAACCTTGGCCTGGCATTGCTGTCATTGATCGCAAACCAGCGCCCAAAGGCACTGGCAACCTCACGCCCCATGAGCCCGCCGCCAATCACCCCTACATTCACCTCTCCGGCCATCACTACTGTTGTTGCAGGAATTGCTGCGCGTCCACTGCTGAAACCCCGTCATGCACAACAGCCATCAATGCAGAAGTAATGCCGCCGGGATTCTTGTGTTGTATGACATTACGTCCGTAGACAATCCCGGATACCCCCTGGTTGATAAGCTCCTCTGTACGCTTGAGGATTTCCGCATCGGAAACCTTTCCCCCGCCCCTCACCAGCACCGGGACATCTCCGGCGATCTCCACTACGCGGTGATAAACCGAGACATCCTCCGTCGGGTCCGCCTTTACAATGTCTGCTCCAAGTTCAACCGCCTGGCGAACAAGAGGAAGTATTTTCTCCTCATCACCGTCCACCATGTATCCCCCCGCCTCTTCATTCACACGAAACACCAGGGGTTCAACCATCATGGGCATCCCGTAGTAATCACATTCGGGTTTAAGCTCCAGGATGTTATCAACACACTGGGAGTGCACCTCCGATGCACCTGGAACCTGAAATAAATTCACACAAACGCATGCAGCATCCAACTGGACAGCCTGAAGAGCCGCGTCAGCAATCATACTGCTGAACGTGCAGTCAGGCAGTTCCTTGCCATAAATATTGGCAACATCCACACGCAAAACCAGTGACGGCTTTCCTCTTCCCGGCATGGACTGTAAATGAGAAGCCTGACCTACTGTCAGTTGCACGGCATCGGGTCCCGCCTCAACCACTGTCGCAATCGCCGCTGCCGCATTCTCAATGCTACTGAGGAATCCATACTGGTTAAAGAACCCGTGATCAATGGCAACATCAAAACAACGCCCTGACTTGGCATTAAATAATCGATTTAGTCGGTAAGCTTTCATTATGAAGTATTTCCATAGCCTAACCACGTTGATTGAAAACACTCAACTCCCATTCCCCATACAACTGCATAAAAAATGCCCACCCCGCCGAAACGGAATGGGCATTTTGCTCTCCACCCTCCAAGGAGGAAGGAGATAATTCTGGCAACGACCTACTCTCACGCGGCCTTTCGACGCACTACCATCGGCGCTACAGCGTTTCACTTCCGTGTTCGGGATGGGAACGGGTGGTTCCACTGTGCTGTGATCACCAGAGTCCACGCCTTGAACTTGGGACCCCTCATGAGTTTTCATGAAGAGCCATCAAATCGCGACCTCTGTTGATCAACCATTGCGATGATTGATTAGAGAATTTTTGTTAACAGATATACTTTCAAAGAACAGGTAACGGGACCAAAAGATCCAATTCACTGACATCTGCATACGGGTAGAACCGTCCGAATATTACTTTCCAGAGTCCCGGCCAAACGGCACGGGTTAATCTCACGAAATCCGTGAGAACGGAGGATTGTGAAACAAGTCGAACGGATTATTAGTACTGCTAAGCTGAATGTGTTACCACACTTGCACCCGCAGCCTATCAACGTGGTAGTCTTCCACGATCCTTCAGGGAAACCTCATCTTGGGAGTAGCTTGGCGCTTAGATGCTTTCAGCGCTTATCTATTCCGAGCTTAGCTGCCCGGCTATGCCGCTGACGCGACAACCGGAGCACCAGAGGCTCGTCAAACTCGGT
>CAWVVE010000366.1:0-3507 GCA_963933075.1 uncultured Verrucomicrobiaceae bacterium
AAAAGAAGCCAAGAAAACAAGGACGTGTAATAGGTTTACTGGATTTCCATTTCCTTTATCATGCTCTTTGTGAAGCCTATGAAAGCCTTACTGATCATTCTTGCGCTCGCATTCTGCCCGGATACCCCGGCGCAGGAATTCCAGGTTCCCGAGATAAGTGAACTGCCCCGTGTCGATCGGGATTCCGCGCGGCCAAGTCGCGATATCCTGCGGAATTCCGCCTTCATCCTAAAGACGAAGGCACACGCACCTTTGGGAGAAAGCTATGTCATCCTCACTGACCACACTGAAGAGGAATACCTCCAACCACTGGGAAAACTGGCCGAATACCGCAACGCAACAATCATCAGGACGGCCAACCTCGCAGAAATCCATCAACCGGAAATCCTGGAGGCATTAAGGAGTCGGCTGGTAAAGCTTAAGCCAAAATATGTGGCACTGGCGCCACGCATGGAATCCTTCCGGGAAAACATGCTGCTCGGCACCTGGGAATTATTAAGCACCCTCGATAAAGACCCGTACCTTGACGCCTATCCGGGAATCCTTCCGGCTTCCTCGCCGGCCGACTTCAAGAATCTCATCAAACGCACCATTAACTACAAGAGCATTCCCCAGAAGGACCTCAAGCCCTTCGCCATCAGCCAGGTGCCCTCCAACACGGAGTCACGATCGCTGCAAAAGGCCGGTATTCTGCGCAAGGTTTTCGCAGGCTACAGCATTGAGACACCGACCCTGGCCATCTACACACCCAAGGCAAATGATGCCCCGCAACTTCAAGGAAATCTCATCTGGAATATCCGGCTCGCCAGCAAAGGCAAATTCATCACGTCATTTGAACCTCAACCGCGAAAGGCACTGAACAACGCACAGCTTGTCATCATGCACGGCCACGGTATCCCGGGTATGTCCTGTTCCGTCGATATCGGTGGCATTCCCACAAGTTCAAGTAACCAGGTCATCCTCTCCGGTTCCTGCTTTTCTGCTGTTCCCGTGAAATCGGATTTGC
Organism: uncultured Verrucomicrobiaceae bacterium; assembly: GCA_963933075.1. Classification (GTDB taxonomy): domain Bacteria; phylum Verrucomicrobiota; class Verrucomicrobiia; order Verrucomicrobiales; family DEV007; genus CACIUL01. Next base: position 1,007 of record CAWVVE010000366.1, read on the forward strand.
CGCAAATGGCATCCGCCCCAGGCGGATACAAGGTTGACCAGCGCCCGGCATTTGGCACAAGTTATATCAACCGTGGAGCAACCGTATTCTTCGGGCACATGCGTCTCAGTTCGGGATTCCCGCACCTCTATCCGGTCCTGGAAAATTGGTTGCAGGGAGCCAGTGTGGGTAAAGCCTACCAGCAACTTATCAACGGCATCATCGGGATGCGGGGATTCAGCTCCGGTCGTTTTATAGTCAAACAACCGGTCACGCAGCGCCGAATACCTCAAAACACCCTGCTCTATGTGATCTTTGGTGATCCCGCCCTGGTCCCCTTTGAACCCCTCGTGCGCGCTGATGCTGAATGAATGCACCGCCTGAGCATTCAGAAAACCATGATCTGGTAAGGACCTTCCGAATAAAAAGCTCGGAAAAGCCTCAATAAACACGTCAAAATCAAATCGCATGAAACACGCCCTCATCAATAAGACCATCCTTTTCCTGCTTACCGCGGCAGCTGCTTTTCTCTGTCCTGCCAAAGCGGCAGAAAAACCCAACATCCTGTGGATCGTGGGGGAAAACTTCTCCAACGACTTGAAATGTTACGGGCAGCAAAACACGGCGACACCGAACCTCGATGCGCTGGCAAAGGCAGGTATACGCTATACCAACGCGTTCTCCACCTCCCCGGTATGCGCACCAAGCCGTTCATGTTTCATGCTCGGCATGTACCAGGGCACAACGGACACCCACCACATGCGCTCGCACCGCGATGACGACTTCAAGCTTCCTCCCGGCATCCGGCCAATCACCCACCGGTTGAAGGATGCCGGATACTTCACCGCCAACCTCACGCACCTGGGCAAGGAGGAAATGGGCACCGGCAAGCTGGACCTTAATTTCGTCAACGAGGGAAAACTCTATGACAGCGCGCAGTGGGATGAACTCAGGGGCAACCAGCCCTTCTTTGCACAAATCAACCTTCCCGAGGCGGAATATGATATCTACGACCGCAAGTCCGCCCAGAAGAAGCGCGTCCTCTGGGTCGGCGAGGAGTGGCACCCGAAAGTGGCGACCGAGAAAAACGTTACCCCTCCCCCCTACTACCCGGATCACCCGATAAGCCGACAGGAATGGGCCCGTTACCTCAATTCAATCAGCGGAGCCGATGTCCGCGTCGGGAAAATCCTCGCGCACCTCAAGAAGGACGGAATGGATGATGATACGGTGGTGATCTTCTTCTCCGATAACGGTCGGTTGACCGCACGCGGAATCCACTGGCCATTTGACCAGGGGCTTCGCGTCCCGCTCATCGTGCGCGACGCAAAGAACTTTTCCGTCCTCTCCGCCAAGGAAAAACCCGGGATCGTCAGTGACCGGGTCGTCAGCCTCATTGACCTGACAGCCACCACCCTCGCCATTGCCGGTCTCAAGCGGCCGCTCGGGATGCAAAGCCGTGTCTTTCTGGGCAATCAGGCTGATCCGCCACGCACATTTGCCTTTGCCGCACGTGACCGTATCGATGAAACTGTGGTCCGGATGCGCTCCGTGCACGATCGCCAATACCACTACATCCGCAATTTCACCCCCGGGGCCGGCTTTGAAACCCTCAACCGCTACAAGGAAAAGTGCTTCCTGGTTAAGCCGCTGATGCGCAAACTCAAGGCGGAAGGCAGGTTAACCGGACCTGCCCTTGAGCTGATGCAGCCATTTCCCGACGAAATGCTCTTTCATTCCGGCACTGACCCGCACGAGATCCGCAACCTTGCCAATTCCAAAAAGCCTGAGCACCAGGCGGCCTTACAGCGCCTGCGCGTGGCACTGGAGACGTGGACAGTTGAGTCTGGTGATCGGGGTCATATCCCTGAGCCTCCCGAGGTCTTTGCTCCCTTCCTCAAGGAAATGCACGACTGGTTTGGAACTCCTGACTGGGTGAACAGGAAATAACAGGCCTTGTTCACGGGGAATTCTTTTCACTGCCGCATCACTGCCCCCTGCCGCTGTCAAGAGCAGTCCCTCCCGCGAAAGAATAGTGATAGACGAAAGTGGTTGGTCATGATTATGTTATTACTATCATGACAATATCTTCCAAGGCGTGGACAGGAATTCTAGCCGCTTTCGGTATCTTTGCGGCGTTTAATGCTGCCCGGAGTGCAGAACATACCCTTTCTGAGTTCAACCTGGGCGAGAATCTGTCCGGTCCTAAGGTCAAGCTCGATAAGCTTACCGGCAAGGTCGTGGTGATTGAATACTGGGGAACCCGGTGAGGCCCCTGTATTGCGTCAATGCCCCATCTGGTTCAGATGGACAAAAAATACTCAAAAAAGGGAATGGTGCTAGTCGGCGCCGAGGTTCAGGGAAGCAGTCCCGATGCTATCGCGAAGATAGCGACCAACCATAAACTGCAGTTCACCATTACCAAGGGCATCAGCGGACCGAGCCTTAGCAACGGCATCCCGCACATGGCGGTATTCGATGTAAAGGGTGACCTTGTCTACCACGGTCACCCGAGTAACCCG
>CAWVVE010000367.1:0-3505 GCA_963933075.1 uncultured Verrucomicrobiaceae bacterium
GCACATACAGGAAGAAAGGTTTGTTGTCCTTTTCCTTTGCGCGAGCGGCGATATAGCGCTCTGCCTCCGCGGCAAACAGGTCAGTGACATATCCCTCCTCCTGCAGGGGCTTCTGGTTACGGTGCCAGTCGTAGACGGCAAAGCGCGCCGGGGCATTGTGCACGATGGTCTTGGTGTCGTAGTCGATCCCCCAGGCGTAGTGGCCGTATTGGTGGTCGAAGCCCTGCCCCATCGGGAGGTGCTCGGGCAGCCACTCACCGAGGTGCCACTTGCCGACCAGTGCGGTACGGTAGCCGGCTTCCTTGAGCGCTTCTGCTACCGTGCGCTCGTCAGTATCGAGGGCGTGGATGCGCCGCGTCGGCTCCCCGCGCTCATTATGTGCCAGGGTCAGGCCGAGTGCCTTGAGGTAGCTCGGTTTTCCGAAATCCTCGCTGCGCCAGTCGGACCAACTGCGGAAAGCGTAGCGGCCGGTAAGGAAGGCGGCGCGAGTCGGGGCACATACCGAGTGGGTATAATACTGGGTGAGCTTGAGGCTCTCGGTGGCAAACTTGTCGATGTTCGGGGTGAGCTCCTTGTTGCCGCCGTTGAACCCGGGCTGGTTCCAGCCCATGTCATCAGCCATCATGAAAACAATGTTCGGCCGGCTCCCGGCATGCTCCTTGGCAGGCAGGACGGTGGCAAAAAAACCGGCAATGAGAGGGATAAAGAGAAGGTAGAGAATCGTTTTCGTCATGACAATGAATCCCTTAAATAAGCGCATTATCCCCTACTGGCGAGTCTCAAATCCATTGCCAAAAGGGATAAGCACCATTGCCCACAAGGAATAAACAGGTGAAAAACGCTATTGTATTCGCCTGCCCGGTTATGAAACAATCTTGCCATACCATTTAATCAACAAACAGGCAGGGAAACTGCTCTCCCTGTCCACCGACCCGCAACCTACCATTACCGCAACCGATGAAGATCCACCTGCTCACCGCCACTTGTCTTGCCGCCTTAAATGTATTCTGCCAGCCGGCCACGGGTGCCGATCCCAAAACCGATCTGCCCCTCATCTTCAGTGAGGACTTTGAGAAAGGCCGTGAGCGCTGGAAGGCAACTGATGAGAAAAGCTGGACCCATCGCGAGGTCGACGGCAACAAGGTCTTCGGCATCAACCGCCGCGGCAGCGACTACAACCCCAAGGTGCGCAGCCCACACCACATTGCCATGATCAAGGATCTTGAGGTCACCGACTTCGTGCTCACCTTCCGGGTAATGAGCACCAAGGACACCGGCGGTCATCGCGACTGCTGCATCTTCTTCAACTGGCAGGACCCGCAGAATTTTTACTACATTCACTGCGGGGCGAGTCCCGACCCGAGGAGCGGCCAGGTCATGATTGTCAAGAATGCCCCGCGGGCACCGTTGACGAAGAATACGAACAAGACACCCTGGAAGAACGGCACCTGGCACCAGGTGAAGGTCGTGCGCGACACGAAGAGTGGCAAGATCGAGATCTTCTTTGATGACATGACCAAGCCCCACATGAGCGTTGTCGACAAGACCTTCGGCAAGGGGCGCATCGGCATCGGCTCCTTTGATGACATGAATGACTTTGATGACATCAAGCTCTGGGGCAAGTAAGCACTAATTTATCCCGGCAGAACATCCCGGCAAAGAAACGCCGGTTCGCTTTCCCTGCAATCCTCCCCGTTGAAATGTACCGACTGACCCTTTTTTTGTTACTGGCTTTGGCAGGTGCCTCACACGGTAAAGACAGGCAACTTCCCGCTCCCATCAGCGCAGGCAAGGGCGCCTGCCTGGAAAGCGCCTTGATTTATCCCCTTGATCAAAGGCCAACCCCCCAGTGCCATGCCTCCACTCTTGTCGAGACCCCGGCCGGCCTTGTTGCTGCCTGGTTCGGCGGCACCCACGAGAGCCACAGGGACGTTGGCATCTGGACTTCACAAAAAATTGACGGCACATGGTCCAAGCCGATACAGGTAGCCGACGGTTCCGTGGCTGAAGACCAGCAATACCCCTGCTGGAACCCGGTGCTCTTTTTACCGGAAGGCGCCCCGCTGATGCTCTTTTACAAGGTCGGACCCACCCCCAGCAAATGGTGGGGAGTGGTGCGCACCTCAACAGATAACGCAAAAACCTGGTCCGCCCCCAGGAAACTGGGCAAAAACAAAGCCATCGGCCACCTGCTTGGCCCGGTGAAGAATAAGCCAATCCAGCTTAAAGACGGCTCCATCCTCTGCCCCTCCAGCAGTGAACATGACGGCTGGCGCGTACACTTTGAGCTCAGCCGCGACCTTGGAAAGACCTGGCAGGTCATCGGGCCCATCAATGACGGCAAGAAATTCGGCGCCATCCAGCCAAGTATCCTGAATTACCCGGATGGGCGCATGCAGGTGATGTGCCGCAGCCGGCAGGACGTGGTGACCCAGAGCTGGTCAAGTGACAAGGGCAGGACATGGAGCCTGATGGGCGCCAGTAACCTGCCAAACCCGAACGCAGGAACTGATGCGGTAACCCTTAAGGATGGCCGGCAGTTGATTATCTACAACCACACCGTGCGCGGTGGAGCACATGGCGGGCGCAATATGCTCAACGCGGCACTTTCAAGCGACGGCAAAACCTGGAAACCCGTCCTCACCCTGGAACGGGCAGAGGGTGAATATTCCTACCCTGCCGTTATCCAGGCCAGGGATCTCAAGGTGCACATCACCTACACCTATCGCCGCCAGTCCGTGAAACACGTTGTCATTGACCCGGCAAAGCTCTAGGCAAGTGATATCCTGCTTGAATTCTGAGCACCATGACTTTTCCCCGCCAGCTATTCACTGCCGCCCTGTCATGTCTGCCTTTCCTTGCCGGCATCACTCCGCTCCGTGCCGGCGAAAAACCCCACGCGGTCATCGTGGTGGGCACCCTGCATTACTCACCGGAGCTGACCATGCCGGCCTTTGCCAAGGAGCTCGATCGCCTGGGTTTCTCCACCACCATTGTCATGGGGGAAGGTGATCCGGAGAAAAAGACAGAGGATGTCCTGCCGGGAATCGACGCACTGGCCAAGGCCGACGTGGCGATCTTCTTCATGCGCTTCCTCAAGCTTCCCGATGCGCAATGGCAACCCATTGAGGATTACCTGAAGAGCGGCAAACCGGTGATCGGCTTGCGCACAGCCAATCACTCCTTCAAATACGCAAAAGGCCACCCCCGCTACGCGTGGAATGACGGCTTCGGCCGACGCGCACTGGGAACCCCTTACATTGTCCACCAGGCCGGCACGACGGAAATCAAAACCGTCCCAAAATACAAGTCGCACCCAATCATGAGCCATGTCGCCAAGACCGAATGGACCTCACCGGGAACCCTCTACCTGACGCGGCTGGAAGGTGGTTGCCTGCCACTGGCCACCGGCACCGGCACCGGAAAATCCCGGCTTGTTGAGAAACCCTTCGGCACCATCCAGGTCAACGAGCATGAGGCGGACATCGTGGCATGGGCATGGCAG
>CAWVVE010000368.1:0-3503 GCA_963933075.1 uncultured Verrucomicrobiaceae bacterium
TGTGGGGCGGCGAATTCGGCCGCACGCCGATGATGCAGAATAACGTCAATTCAACCTTGAAAAAAGGCGCCTACGGCCGCGACCATCACCCCCACGCCTTCACCATGTGGATGGCCGGCGGGGGTATCAAGCCCGGCGCCTACGGGTCCACCGATGACATCGGCTACTACATTGCCGAGAACCCGGTCGGCATTCGCGACCTGCAGGCCACCATCCTCCATCAGATCGGGCTTAATCCCCATCGCTTCCACTTTCCCTACCAGGGTCTCAACCAAAGGCTCATCGGCCCGACCGAGGAAGGCAAGGTAATCAAGGCAATCCTGTCCTGATACCTTCTCCAGGAAGCCATTGCCCGGAAGAAGAGCCCGGAAAGTAAATGGTGCGCGATGCTGGATTTGAACCAGCGACCCCATGCGTGTGAAGCATGTGCTCTACCCCTGAGCTAATCGCGCGTAACCGCAGGCGAATCCTATACCGACTGCAGTCGCTTGTAAAACACCCTGCTATCTATACCTTCGCCGGATCGACAGACTTGTATTTCCCACGGAACCGCTTGGCGATATCCTTGAGAATCTCCGCACCGATTCCCTTTACACTGATACAGTTAACACTCGGCACGGGACTGTTGCGGTAAATGTTCCTAGCCTCCGCCTGGATCAGGTCAACAATTGCCTTGTTGCCAAGTTTTCTGCCGCCGAACTGGGTTCCCGGAACACCGTCGGCAATCAGGAATATCCCGCTTGGCTTCTGCATAAAGGCGACAACAAGCGCCAGATCCATGCGCGAACCGCCACTGGTCCCCCTGAGCGAGCTTACCGCGCTGGGCGGAAAGGGTGTGTAGGGAATACCCTTGTCATCACGCCCCTGGGCTCCGAACTGGGAAGTGCGGGTGCGGTCAAAGCTGCCGCCGCCCTTTTTGTTGATAAAATAGGCCTTCATCCATTCCTTGGCCCTAGCCACGTTGGCAGAATTTGAAGCAATGGGCTGCGAGGCAAAGCCATCTACATCGTTCCCGAAACAAAGGATATTAAAGCGTGCCTGGGCGGGCAGTGATGAAACAGTGCGCTCAATCTCACGGCGCAGGGCCTTGATTCCATCCGCGCCGCAATTACCGTTCATGCTGGTGGATGTGTCGATAACCAGGATGATACGATTACCGCCACCGCTGGTGCCGAAGAAGCGCGCTCCGCCGCGCCCATCCCCAAATCCGCCCATGCCAAAACCATCGCCATGATCAGAGCCAAAAGCCGGCAGATCATTGAAATCAGTAACCTCTGGCATCACCACTGCGGATACCTTATTGGAGATAATGGTCCTGGCCGCCATTCTCGACGGCGGGGCAGGCTTCTCCTGGGTCACCTTCTTCGCAAAAGAACGCTTCTGGAGTGAGGCGTCAAGGTTCTGGCCGGTGGCTTCAAGCACCAGTTCCACCTCGTCGTCCTTGAAATTGCTGATAACGATCCAGGCAAGGAGAATGAACAAAAACACATGCACCATCCCGGCAATGGCCAGCGACATGATTCGCGATTTATTGCGGTCACGTGCGGTGATGTCCTCAGAGGATTTGTCCGCTACCTCGTCCGTTTCCGGGAATTGCTCACCGGGCCGTGACATCGGAGTTACGTTATGGATTTGGCCCGGGTTCATGGTTTACTAAAGGGAAAAATGAAAGGTGTTGTGGTGAAACCTGCTGCCGCTCTCTCTATTAAAACGACCCGGCGGCCTGGCTTATTAGTTTAATATCTGCATCCGTTCCTCCCGTCACCTGCCATCCGCAGGAAACCAGAACGCATCTTCATAATAGAATATCCTATAATATTTTAACTGATGGAAAAGAAAAAAAATGCAGGACCCCTCTCATTACTAAGGAAAAACAAAGTCACAAGTCATTGATATATAAAAGGAAACAGGTAATACACGACAGTGGAAACTCCCCACTCCTAGAACTCAAGTATCATTGAGCGAAAGGACTTCTTGCGCGAATCCTTGAGGTATTTACAGGGACACATACCATCCTCCAGCGGTTCGACAGACTCCAATCGGGAAACTTTATACATGACCGTGCCATCATCGCTGAAGATCCGCGCCTTTGATACACCGGGTAACGGGGCAATGGCCTCAGGATTGAGTTTTCCGGCAGCCTTAATCAGCACGGGCTTGGCATTCGCCTTGCCGCTCCACGAGAAGATTGCCGATGTTTTCCCGCTGTTGCTGGCACCGGCAATGGCGAGGTAATATTTCAAATGGGCAGAGTATTCAAGCGAGCGGAGACCAAGGCCGCCGAAATCAAGCTTAAGCGGCACGCCGAACCTGGGACGCTCACCCTTATCCACCACCCCGGGGGCATTCTGCAGTGGAATCAGGAGTGCCTTGCCACCGGGCACAGGATTACGCAGGCCAAGGTAAAGCACCTTGCCGTCCGCGCTTGCGCTCAGCGCCTCGATATTAAGCCCCTTCTCCTTGGGCGCCAGAGCGGCCCCGGCATCCGCACCGATGCGCCCGATGCTCTGCGAGAGGCCAATTTCAGGGATTGCCCTCATTCCTCCCAGTAACTCACGCGAGGGGATGCCCTCAGGCTCGATCCGGTAAGACTTGCCGTCCTTGACAATTTTAGTGGCAAAAAACAGGTACCGGTTCCTGCGCCATTTGCCTTTCTTGCTGCGGCCGTGTGAAGTGATCCAGTAAATCCTGTCACCAACCCGGGTACAGCCCTCGATGTCAGCCTCCGGATGCTTGTCCGTCTTTGTCTTCAAAAAATCGTTGAGCGGAAACTGCGCAATCGGCATCCCCGGCTTATCCAGGGAATAAATTCGCAGGATATTGTCTTCATCATCGGCGACCACAAACGTCTTCTCATCCAGTGCCACCGCAGCTGAAGCATCACAAGTGCCCTTGAAGGTCACCTCACGGGTGGATGCAGTGCAACTCGTGGACAACATCACACAGGCAATCAGGAAACGTATCATGTCCTTATAATACGCCAATACCGGACAGAAAACAAAACCTCCCGCTCCTCCGGCAACAGCCAATTGCCGCTTACTCGAGAAAGAGCGGCTCGATGCGCTCATCAAATAATCTCTCCCACGAGTAGTTCTTGATCACCTCCTTGCGCGCACGGTAACCGGGATTATCCCCCAGGGTAACTGCAACACGCCGGGCAACCGCACTGGGTTCCTCGGCAAGGTCAAACAGATTGACGTTGTTCTCAAGAATCGAGCACATCGGCTCCACCCGTGCGCAGAATACCGGTATACGGAAAACCCCGGCTTCAAGGAGAGGCAACCCGAACCCCTCCTGACGGCTTGGCAGGAACAACAAATCAGACGCGTTGTAAATGCTTACAAGGTCCTCGTCTGAGATCTCGAATGTCTCGCTAAGGAAATGAAACTCGTCATCAACACCGAGCTCACCGGCCAATTCCCTGAGCTCCCGGCCATAGTCCCGGGCCGCCGGGTTATGCGCATCGGGTGCCCCGGTAACGAGGTAAACCACCTTGTGCCCTG
>CAWVVE010000369.1:0-3503 GCA_963933075.1 uncultured Verrucomicrobiaceae bacterium
CCTGTTCCTGGTCACCGCGATGTTCACGGTTTCCCTGTTCCTGGTCACCGCGATGTTCACGGTTTCCCTGTTCCTGGTCACCGCGATGCTCACCATCCCGGGAACCATGGTTCTCGCCACGCAGGCGGGCAAGTTCCCGGTGCAGGTCACCGATAACACGTCGCATTTCCTCCATGTGTCGCATCATTTCATGGACTTGCCTCTCGAGATGCCCTACACGGTCATTCTCGTGATGCTGACGGTCTTCATGATGCTCGCGATCTTCGTTGTCTCCTTCATGATGCTCGCGATCTTCGTTGTCTCCTTCATGATGCTCGCGATCTTCGCGGTCTCCCCTCCGGTGAGCCGCAATCTCGCGCATCTCACGCATCAACTCCTGGGCAAGCTCCTCGTCCCCTGCTTCCATCGCCCTGCCAATCTCTCTGCGGAGTTCAAGCATGTGCCGTTCGAGTTCATCACCGCGATGCTCACGATCCCCACGCTCACGATCTCCACGATCAGGACCTCCGCGATGCTCACGATCCCCTCGCTCACGATCCCCTCGCTCAGGACTGCCATGCGCAGGACGTGCATTCCTGGGATTTTCCTTGTCCGGACGCTTCTCATCCTCTGCATACACAGTTGAACCTGCCGATATTATGAAACACACGGCAAACAGAAAACAAAATGTCCGGCTCAGGCGGTTGACTTTATTTGTTTGAGTAATCATCATCATTTTTTCTGGGAATAACTTTTGGCAACCCGTGAAAGAATATCATGCTATTCGACTATCCAAACCCGGGCGGGATGCATTATAGCCCAACTGACAATAGATGTCCCGGCATTTAACTTTCATTAATAAAGCACCGAATGTGGCCAGATTGTTTCCTATAAACATCACTGGGCTTTGACAAGATCTCAACCCCTGCGCTAATTCTATAACATCAAATAACTTCATTATTGCCAACTCCCGGCAAAAAACCGATGCGCCTTCTTACCTTATCCTTTTCCCTGATTGCTCTGCTGTCCACAAGCCAGGCCAAGCCGAACATTGTTTTCTTCCTGGTTGATGACCTCGGCTACATGGACATAGGCGCCTATAATCCGGATACATTCTATGAAACGCCCAATATCAACCGACTCGCATCGAGCGGCGTAAGATTCACTGACGGCTATGCCGCCAATCCGGTCTGCAGCCCCACCCGCTACAGTATCATGACCGGCAAATATCCCAGCAGGGCAGGAGCCACCAACTGGTTCTCCGGTAGACGTTCCGGGCTGTTTAATCCTGCCCCGCTTCACAGTAATATGCCGCTGGCGGAAGTCACCCTCGCGGAGGCTCTCAAGCAGGCAGATTATCAAACTGCCTTCCTCGGAAAATGGCACCTGGGCCCGACCGAGGAATTCTGGCCCGAAAAACAGGGCTTCGACATCAATCTCGGTGGACATAACCGTGGCAGTCCGCCAGGAGGATATTTCTCTCCCTACAAAAACCCCCGCCTTAAAAACGAGCAGCAAGGCGAGTATCTCACCGATCGACTTGCGAGGGAAGCCAGCGATGTCATGAGCGCATTTCATGCAAAAGGCGAGCCGTTCCTGATTTACCTTTCATTCTACAATGTCCACACCCCCTTGCAGGCACCAAAGAACCTTGTCGCCAAATACCAGAAGAAGGCGCAAGGCATAGGCGGGGAAGAATTCGGGGACGAGGAACAGGTCTGGCCGGGGGGCAAAAAGCGCCGTGTCCGCATCCTCCAGAAACACGCCACCTACGCCGCGATGGTTGAGTCAATGGATACCGCTGTTGGCCGGGTGCTCAATCAGGTCAGGGAATTGGGAATTGAGAAGGAAACCATCATCTGCTTCACCTCTGACAATGGTGGACTCTCCACCTCCGAGGGTTCACCAACCTCGAACCTTCCCCTGCGCGGCGGCAAAGGATGGATTTACGAGGGCGGCATCCGGGAACCTTTCATTATCAGCTACCCCTCCGTCGTGAAGCCGGGTGTTTGCACCTATCCGGTAATCTCAACCGACTTCTATCCCACCCTGCTCGAACTCGCGGGCCTGCCATTACAGAAAAAACAACATCTCGACGGTGTCAGCCTGCTTCCTCTGTTAAAGGATAACAAAAGCACAATCAATCGGAATGCCCTCTACTGGCATTATCCGCATTATTCAAACCAGGGAGGTTTCCCGGGAGGAGCAATTCGCAGCGGAAGCTTTAAGCTTGTCGAGCGCTATGAGAACGGCAAGGCCAGCCTTTATGACCTCAAGGAAGATCCCGGTGAACGCCGGGATCTCGCAGAGAAAATGCCCGATCGGGTCAAAGCCCTGCGCCCTAAATTACACGAATGGTACCGGGAAGTAGGAGCCAAGTTTCTCACCGTGAAAGGCAACAGTGGGGAGCCGTGGCACCCCCCGGGTTCCTGAACGGCAGTCTTCTGCCAAACCATCTGGGTTCCTTTGACTCAGGGCTCATCAAAATAGAGCCGTGGATCCACCTTAACCTTTGCCGGAGCAACAGGCTCTGGCATCTCACTCTTCTTACCCCCGACCGTTGGACTTGTCTTGCCCGAAGCTTGCTCCTCCTCCGGCGCGGCAACCGGTTGCCTTGTTTCAGGATCAAGCACGACAATCCGGGCAGTTTCCTCCACAACAATCTGCGGCTTCTCCTTGTAAAATTCAACCTTGCCTGTGACTTCGACCAGCTTTCCCATGAATATGTCCGCCGGTTCTCCTTCGGTAAAGTTCTTCAGATTACGACCAAAAATAACAACCGTGAATTCCCCGCCAGTGAAATTGAGGAAATTCATCCCGCTGCCCTTTGATCTTCCCGTCCCTTCAACCAATCCACGCACCTTGATCTCCTTGCCCTCAGCAGCCCTGATGTCGTCAATCTGCTTGACCTCGAAAACCGGAATTCCCGTTTGATCTGCAATCAAATCCGGCAGAACTGCCACACACAGAAGAAATGACCAGGCAAATTTCATTGTCATTCACCCATGCCGGCTAGTAACGCCCCCTTACCTGAGAATCAATCTGTGCATTGTATAATTCGAGCAAATCGGCGTGCGCCTTGCCTGACAATGGCGTAATTCCGGAAACATCGGCATTTTCACCAGCCTGCATGGCATCCTTGGCGCCGGGAATAACCGTGGTTACAGCATCATGATCAAGCACCCATCGCAAAGATTTCTGTGCCAATGTTGCCCCACTGCATTCCCCCCCGAGGAGATCGGAAACCCGTCCTGCCAGTTCCACGCCTCGGTCAAAAGGCACACCGGCAAAGGTCTCCCCGACGTTGAAGAGTTGACCGTCGCAGTTAAAGCTCCTGTGGTCATTCTCCCCGAATTCATGATCCCGGGAGAATTTGCCACTGAGCAACCCGCTCGCCAGCGGTACCCTGGCGATAATCCCAACTCTGTTTTCTTTGGCGACAGGAAGCAGTTGGGTAATAACCCGCTGTCGGAAAATATTAAAGATCACCTGCAAGGAAACTGCCTCCGAGTTGCCGATGCAGA
>CAWVVE010000370.1:0-3493 GCA_963933075.1 uncultured Verrucomicrobiaceae bacterium
GGAAATCAAGGCCCACTCGCTGCAGTCGCTCGGTCTCACTCGTCATGACCCGGTCCGATCCGCTCACCCGGTGTCCAAGGTCAATGAGCAATGACGCTATTCCACTCATTCCGGATCCCGCCACACCAATCAGGTGTATTCTCATTGGCAAGGTTGCACCTTGGTGCAGAAGCTCTGCAATTCTCTCCTTCATCAGCAACGCATCTCAATTGATTTACAGATATTTTCGGCGGCATTCCGTATTGCCATCCCATTCATCGCGGAACTCATCTCGGCAAGGACTGCCCCGTTATCCTTTGTAAATTCCTGCAACAATCTTTCAAGGGAACGGGGTTCAATCTCCTTTTCTTTCAATATTTCGGCAGCACCGCACTCTGCATACACCTGTGCATTCAGGGTCTGGTGATCATCAGTCGCATAATGGAAGGGAACAAGGATTGTCGGCAGGGAAAAGGCAGACAACTCAGCAAGGCTCGAAGCACCGGAACGGGCAATAGCAACATCGGCAGCAGAGTATGCCTGATGCATATCATGGCAGAAATCCGAAACGAAATAAGGCAATGGTGCAGAACTGTAACCTTTGCGAACCTCCTCCAGGTCAGCAGGACCTGTCAGGTGGATAATCTGCATTCCCAAACCGGAAATATGTTCCAGGGCCCCGGTAACGGCCTGATTAATCCCGCGCGCGCCCTGGCTGCCGCCCATAACAAGAAGCGTCTTCCTGCCCTCTTCAAGGCCGAAACGAGCCAGGCTGGCGGCGCGATCATGCTTCTGGCGCATTACCTTCCGCAAGGGAGTGCCGACCACCTCCACATCTTTACCGGGAAAATATCTCCGGCAGGCAGGCAGGCCGAGTAAAACAGAATCCGCTCCACGTGCAGCAATTCGATTGGCCTTGCCGGGGAAAGCATTGGACTCATGGATGAAAACCTTTGCCCCGTGCCTCCGCCCGGCCATTAGAGGAGCCAACGAAGTGAAGCCCCCCATGCCCAGGACGGCGTCAGCCCTGAATTCAGATACAATCCTTTTACAACGACAAAGTGTCCTTAGAAACCTCAGAGAAAAGGGAATCATCTTTGGTGAGAGAACCCTCGGCATGCCCATGGCAGGAACTGTCTCAAAACAGAAATCATCATATCCTTTTATCGCCAGGGCATCGATTTCCTTCTCAGAGATCAACACCAGTGATTCGCCTCCCTGTTCACGCAATGCCTCAGCAACAGCGATGCCCGGGAATAGATGGCCACCGGTTCCACCGCAGGCAATGACAATTCGTATGGCCATTTCAGTGAATAAACCGACTATATTCTGGGTACAGCACGACACCGATCAAACAACTTCTCGGTCTCATCGCTTTTGATGCTACTTCCCTGCCGGTAGATATTGAGCAGGATGCCTATACCCGCCAGGCTGAACAGGAGGTTTGATCCACCGTAACTGACAAACGGCAAAGGCAGGCCCTTATTCGGCAGGACTGCAGTGGTAACCGCGATATTCAATGCGGCCTGGATGCTGATAAGGGTCACAATACCGAAACCGAGAAGTTTCCCGAAAAGATCAGGAGCGGAATTGGCAATCAATACCCCGAAAATGAGAACAGTCACAAAGGCAAAGACCACGAGTAGTGTGGCCCTTGCTCCAAGTTCCTCTCCTATCATTGGAAAAATGAAATCGGTGTGGGCAAAAGGAAGATACATCAGTTTCTCCCGCCCCTCACCCAACCCGAGACCACTTAATCCACCCTCCCCGAGAGCCAGTTTTGCCCGCCATTGCTGCAACCCGAGTCCTGTCTTGTGAGCCTCAAGGTCCATGAATGCAACGAACCTCTGCCAACGATTGGGATTTTGAATGACTGCGAAAGCAAGGGTAAACACCGACAACACCGCACTGCCGGCAAACAGCCAAATCCTGCTCCCTGCCACAAACAACATGGTCAGCGCTACACAGGTAAGCAATGCTGCTGTACCCATGTCCGTCTCGCAGGCAATCAACACAACCGGGATAAGCGCAATCCCAAGCGGGTAGATAAATCCTGCACGCACTTCACGAATGCATTCTCTGGCATTCGAGCACCAGCCGGCAACCATGAAAATCACTGCAAGCTTGGCCATCTCTGAGGGTTGCAGCCTGGCGAAATCGAAACCAAACTCACCACCCCCGATCCAGCGGTATGCACCATTAGCAGGTTGGGCAAAGGGTGGCAGGAAACACAATACCAGTAACATGCAGGATAACCCAAACCAAAGCCACCGGGAGCGATTCCAGAAACGGTAGTCAATGACGGCAAAAAAAACGCAGGTGATAACTCCCAGCACCAACCACACCAGTTGCCGGTGAACGTCATGATAAATATCCGTCCTGTCCGCGATAAAAACACTGGTGCTAAGCAACATCACGATGCCCAGCCCCAGTAGTGAAACGACCGCGAGGACAAGAATATATGCGCTTTTTTCTCCCATGAGCATGTTCCGGGGCAAGAACCCTCCAGCAATCTAGGGAATGCGTAATGTCTTCCCGATCCTCAAAGTCCGCGGCGTAACTCCCGGATTAGCACCAAGTATTTCATTGACGCTTACTCCATACTTACGCGATATCCCGTAAAGGGTATCACCTCCCACCACAGTGTGCTGCGAGGATGAGGCAAGCGTCGCCCTTTTCGATTCAATCGGCGCCTGGGAAGGCCGTTCACGTAAAACCCTGGGCCGATCCGGTCTCTTAACAATCTTGGAAACCGTATCGCCTTGACCCCGGGGTTCTAATGTGTCCCCAAGGGGCAGGAATCCCTCCCCATTGGGTGATCCTGTCCTCACGGGAAGAGGAACTTCAGGTTTTGCAACTGAATGAACCGGCACGCCTGTAATTGCACCAAAAGATTTCAGGGGTATAAACCCGTTGTCTCCATCCTCCTCCAGACCAACAATTGCATTGTCTGGCGCCGCAGGATCCGTACCTCTCAAACTCAATAGAGCCCTTGGAATACGCAGGATTCTCCCCTGTACCAACGGATGCCTCTCATCAATATTATTGGCGTCAAGCAGCTCGGTGCGTGAAATTTTGTAAGCATCTGCGATAAACCGGAGATTGTCACCCCTCTGGACAATATAGCGCAGATAACCATCATCCAGTCCATCATCACTTGCCACGGGTAATCCCGCTTGTCCGGGTTGCTGCACACCATCCCCAATCAAGCCGGCAGGTTGATCAGCATCAAGCTGTGCCATTCCCTCTGCATGTAGCGCCACATCCCCGGATGGCTCAGCCTTAAACATCTCAAAAGCAAGGATTCCCCCCACTGCGACAACGTGAAGGATTAAAACCACCACGAATGCACGGGAAAGTTTTATATTAGGCACATCAGTCTTCCAGTATCGCGATTCATTCATTCGGGCATCAACTTTCTGCGTTTTGGCATACATGTCCACCCATGCCGGCCGTCTTTTCTTGTTTTCTGTTTTGCTTTTTTGATTACTGACCAGAACACTGTTATAATTTT
>CAWVVE010000371.1:0-3493 GCA_963933075.1 uncultured Verrucomicrobiaceae bacterium
GCCATGAACCTGGATTCGTTCTCCCTTTATACGCGCCGGGGCTTTGTTCCCTATGCCACTTTCCAGGATATGATCCTGCCAGTGCCCGATGACGGCCTGCAGGTGGATGTTCCTGCAGGTGTGGCTCGGGTGCGTGATGCGCTGCCTGAGGATGCCGTTGCAATGGCTGACCTTGAGATGAAGCTAAACGGCATCAGGCGGGAGCAGGATTTTGTTCACTTTATTGAGAATGCCGCGGGCATCTGGGGCGTATCAGTCATAGAGGAAGAAGAGGGAGCAATCAGTGGCTTTCTGTGCTCGGTGAAGCATGAGGGAAGCAAGATGCTAGGCCCGGGTGTCTCGACCGGATGGAAGGAATCGGAGGCACTTATTTTCGCTGAGTTAAATGCCCGCCATCGTGGAGGAGCGCCGGTGTTCCTGGTGCCGGTTGACCAGGGGGAACTTGTTGCCAGTCTATACGCATGGGGTGCACGAAATTGCGAGATGCACCTCGGGCAGGTACGGGGGGAATGCCCTTTAGTGAGAGGTGTCATGATGCCGACATTTATGCCGGAAACCGGTTAACATAGATGCAAGAGACCCTCGATTATTCCATTGTAGAGCACGGCTCGCATGCCTATGGGCAGGCCTGCCTGTTGCGCGATGAAATGTTGCGCAAGCCGCTTGGGTTGAGCCTTTTTGATGAGGACCTTGATGCCGAGTCGGACTTCATCCATGTGGCAGGCAGGGGTGATTCCGGGACAGTGCAGGCCTATTTACAATTTAAACCTATTGATGAAAGGGTGGCCAAGATGCAGCAGGTGCTTGTTGCCGCCCATTGGCAGGGCAAGGGGGTTGGCCGAAGATTGGTGGAATTTGCCGAGGATCATGCCCGTGATGAGGGTTACAGCGAAGTAATCCTCCATGCGCGGGAGGTGGTAACGGGTTTTTATGAAGCTCTTGGTTATCGGAAGGAGGGGGATGTCTTTATGGAGGTTTTCCTTCCACATTTTAAACAAAGAAAGATCCTGTAGTGGGGTATAGGTATATTTTCGCCATGAGATCATTTGCTGTTATTTTGCTGTTTTTTCTGCCCCTTGTCTCCCCAGCCGAGGAGAAGGGGGCGCTCGATCCGCTTGGCAAATGGTTGGCTCTTGAGCGAGATAAGCGCCCCCCCCTTGCGGATCAGGATTTCGTCGCGGCACCATTGTCGAAGGAGGAGGCCGCCCGGGCAGAGGTACTGCTGGTGGCTGATCATGCGACGATGGTTCGTGCCACGCGCGCAAAGGAGATGCAGGCGAAGGCGATTACCATCGGCAAGGATACGATGCGTTTTGATTTCATCGCGTTTGGCGAGAAACCGAAAGGCGGGCGCAGCCTTTATATTTCGATGCATGGCGGAGGAGGGGCTCCGGCAAGGGTAAACGACCAGCAGTGGCGCAACCAATTACGCCTTTACAAGCCGGCCGAGGGGATCTACCTGGCGCCGCGTGCGCCAACCGACACCTGGAACCTCTGGCACCAGGGGCATATTGACCCTCTTTTTGACCGGCTGATCACCAACCTGGTGGTATTTGAGGATGTCAATCCCGAGCGGGTTTACCTGATGGGCTACTCGGCGGGTGGTGACGGTGTCTATCAACTGGCCCCGCGCATGTCGGACCGCTTTGCCGCCGCGGCAATGATGGCCGGCCATCCCAATGAGACTTCCCCGGTCGGCCTGCGCAATATCCCCTTTGCCTTGCAGGTTGGCGGGCGTGATGGCGCCTATAACCGCAATGGTGTTGCGGTTGGGTGGCAGAAGAAACTCGCGGAGCTACGCAAGGGTGACCCGGGCGGCTACGAGCATTTCGTGAAGATTTACGAGGGGAAGGGCCACTGGATGGATCTTGAGGACAAGGTGGCAGTGCCG
The DNA here is from genome assembly GCA_963933075.1 of uncultured Verrucomicrobiaceae bacterium. Lineage (GTDB taxonomy): Bacteria > Verrucomicrobiota > Verrucomicrobiia > Verrucomicrobiales > DEV007 > CACIUL01. Next base: position 1,892 of record CAWVVE010000371.1, read on the forward strand.
TGGATGGCAAAATACGAGCGGCGCAGGTTCCCGGACAAAATTGTCTGGAAACAGGACAATGTCACCCATGAGCGCAGTTACTGGCTGGCCCTGCTGGCCGGCCATGGAACGGGAGGTCAGATGATTGTCGCTTCCCGGAAGGGACAGAAATTCATCGTCGAGGATTCCGGCGAGCTCATGTGCCTTACGATCCTGCTTAATGATTCCATGGCCGACCTTGATAAGCCGATCGAGGTAATTTCAGGTGGCAAGACCGTGTTCAAGGGCAAGGTCAAAAGGAGTATAGGGGTCATTTCCCGGACCCTTGCCCAGCGGGGTGACCCGGGACTGGTATTCAGTGCGGCGATTACGGTGGATTGTGGCGAGTAAATCCTGCCGGGGAATACGGCGGGGGCATTTTGTGATTTCTTCCCGGGGATTTATCCGGCTAGTATGGGTGCTGCAATGATCGTTTCCTTTAAGCGCCTTATCCTTTTGCTCGCGGCATTCCTAGCAATGGGGAACGGATTGGCGGCACGTCCTCTGTCGGTCCAAAAGGGGGATAGTATCGTGATTCTTGGCAACACCTTTGCCGAGCGCATGCAGCTTTACGGGTATTTTGAGACTTTCCTGCACTGCCGGTTTCCTGAGCACCGGTTGCGGGTGCGCAACATGGGCTGGTCGGCGGACGAGGTGGACTTAATAATTCGCCCGAAGGGTTTTCCCGATCTCTTTGAGGAACTTGAAGAGCAGCGGGCGGATCTTCTGTTCCTTTGCTTTGGATTCAATGAATCCTTTGCCGGTGCCGCCGGGGTTGACCGATACACTGAAGCGCTGACACGCTTTTTGCAGGAATTGCAGGGAGAGCAGTTCAACGGCAAGTCTACCCCGCGCATTGTCCTGGTCTCGCCCATTGCCTTTGAATCCACAGAGGGGGTTGCGGTGGATAGCTTCAGCCGCAATGGCAACCTTAAGTTATATGTGAAAGCTTCTGCTGGGGTAGCCGCCCGGACGGGAGTGCGTTTCCTTGACCTCTTGACACCCACTGCAGGGTGGATTGTCAGGCATCCGGATCGCAGGCTGACCTTCAACGGCATTCACCTCACGGAATTCGGCGACCGGGTGGTGAGCCGGATGATGGCCTCCGGCTTGGAGTTAATCGATGCAGCTGATTTTTCCTCGCCTGTGGCACAAGATCATGGAGCTGAGAAACTGCGACGCTTGGTTTACGAGAAGAATCACCATTTTTTTGCCTGGTGGCATCCACCCAATGCCTCCTACATCCACGGCCGTCGCAACAAGACCCGCGGTGCCATGCACCTACAGGAGGAACGCAGGCAGCGCAGGTTATTGGTAAAGGCGGCCGATGAGGATCTCTGGGCAGAGCCGAAGCCTGATCCTGCGAGCGTGTGGGCAGTGGAGCCGGTGGCGGGCAGGCCGGTCTGGTTTCCCACACCAAAGAGCCGTGCCATCCCGGGCGTCGCCAAGCCGGCAGGGTTGGAGGTGGCAAGTGACGGGTCTGCTGACAAGCACTTAAGTTCCCCGCAGAAGCAACTGGCACGCTTCAAGGTGGCGGAGGGTTATCAGGTCAACCTCTTTGCCTCCGAGCTGCGCTTCCCGATC
>CAWVVE010000372.1:0-3482 GCA_963933075.1 uncultured Verrucomicrobiaceae bacterium
GAAATCCCTGCCGGCAAGCTCCGTGATCTCCGCTCCCAGTGAGTTAATCTCCACCTCCAGAGAAGCACGAATCCCGTCAAGAACCCCGGGGTCAAGGGTGATCCCTTCCGCCTCCATTGCCGCAAGGACCGGCACCAGAGGACATTCAATTTCGTAGAATACCCGTTGTTGCCCTTTATCCTCAAGCATTGGACGCAGTCGTTCAGCCAACTGGAATGTCACGTCAGCATCTTCAGCGGCATACTCGGCAAGCTCTTTAGCATCAATATCCAGCATCGTCGTGCCAATGAGGTTCATCTGGCCACCTTTCTCCTCGCCTTCACCCAGGAGACTCTTCAGGGAAATCGGTGTATACCCGAGCAAGGACTCTGACAGGTAGTCCATGGTGTGCTTCTGCTCTGGCTCTACAAGGACATGGGCCAGCATCGTGTCAAAGAAGGGACCGGCAACCTCCAGCCCGGCCCAGCGCAGAACGGCTAAGTCAAACTTGAGGTTATGCCCGATCTTCTCGACCCCTTCTGCCGCCATCAGGGACTGAAACTCGGAAAGTAACTGCGATCTTTCACCCGCATCCTGCGGAATTTCAAAATAAACACCCTCCCCGGCAGCGACGGAAAACGCGATCCCGAGCAAATCATCATTCATGGGATCTGTTCCTGTTGTCTCTGTGTCAAAGCAGAACTGCTTTGCCCCTCGCAGGACCTCAAGCGCCTCCTTCCTTGCCGCCTTGTCGCCGATAGCTATCAACTGGTAATCATGAGCAACATCGGTAATGGACTTCAGTTCCGCGACCAGTGCCTCCCCATCCCCTCCACTGGTGTCAAACCCCCTGCCGGCAATAAACCCATCGCCCAGCAGGCGCTTGCCGAGCGCATTGAATTCAAACTCGACCAGCAGGCCTGAAAGTGCATCACGATTCATTTCCCCCACCTTGAGTGCGGACCAGTCCAGCTCCACGGGAACATCAAGGATGATGGTTGCAAGCTTCCTGGAAAGCAGCGCCTGTTCACGGAACTTCTCAACATTCTCCTTCTGCTTGCCCTTTAACTGGTCGGTATTCTCAAGCAACTCCTTGATGCCCCCAAAACGGCTCACCAGTTTCTTGGCTGTCTTCTCACCAATACCCGGAACCCCGGGGATGTTATCACTGGCGTCCCCCCACAGGCCAAGAATGTCTATTACTTGAAATGGGTTCTCCACCTCCCAATGCTCCTTCACCTCCTCAAGTCCTAAGAGCTCCGGTTCTCCTCCACCGCGCCCCGGCTTGAACATTGTTACCCTCTCATTTACCAATTGGGCAAAATCCTTATCCGGAGTCACCATGAACACCTCGCATCCCTCCTCTGTGGCAGCCCGGACGGAAAGCGTGCCGATGATATCATCCGCTTCAAACCCGTCCTTCTCAATAACCGGAATATTAAAGGCTTCAATCAGGCGCTTAACCTCGGGAATGGCGAGGGCCAAATCCTCCGGCATAGCATCACGGTTTGCTTTGTAGGCCGGAAAGATATTATGGCGTTCAGTGGGCGCAGGAGTGTCAAATACTACCGCAAGATGTGTGGGGCTCTGGCTGCCCAGAAGATCAACGAGGGTATTGGCAAACCCGTATATCGCTGAGGTATTCACTCCCTTTGAAGTGTAAATAGGGCTGCGAATCAAGGCAAAATGAGCACGGTAAACCAGTGCCATGCCATCAAGGAGAAAAAGTCTTTTTGCCATTTTTTGTCGTTACCCCTAGTCGATAACAGTTTGCGCTACCACAAAAGCTAATTCTTCGATGACTCGCTCCTTGAAATTGTGCGGCGCCAACTCCATCGTCATGGCATGAAGTGGTTCATTTTCCTGATTGTCATTGGTGGCCTTGTATTCGCAGGATTAAAATACAAGGAGGAAATCGTGAAATTCGTCAGCGAAATGGGCGAAGATAAGCCAATCCCGGGAAAATCCGCGGGCAATGCAACGGATACAACGCCAAAGGCACCGGACCCCCTGCCGGAAGAAAATAATCCACCCGACCCGCCCACGGAGACGCTCGACCCGATCGCATTGAAGTACCCAATGCCGGATTTCAAGCCACTTGAGGAATATGTCGACAACTGGAAAAAGGTTCCGGCTTCAGCCTTCCCCCGTGAAATCACCCTCAAGGCAAAGGCGATATTTATTATTGGCGACAACGTGGGAGAATCGACCCGCAAGGCGGGAAGCAAAAATATCGCTCTCTCTATCATCAACGGTCAACTTGTCATCACCCCGCACAAGAGCTCGATATTGAGGGCCAAGGTGGCCATCGAGGATACAAACTACAAGCAAGTGCTCAACGGGGAGTACGAAAAATACCAGGAGAGGAAACGCAGAGAGGTCCAGGCGCAAAGGGAACGCGCCCGTGCAATCGCTGCCAGTGAATCCCGGGAAACATTCCCGACAACCAGCGGTCCAAGCACATCGGTAACCGTGGCGACCGCCTCAAAATTGCCGAAGACCGTGCTTAGTGAATATGAAAACAAGATCGGCAAGATGCCGGTGAGGGACGCGCAGGGACGGGTTGCCCTGATGGTACAGAGCATCGAGCAAGGCGAGGTTACCGAGATGAACCTCAACGAAATTTCCCACTGGGGACCGATTCGATACGAATTGGTAGACCGGCAACCCTACTGGACAGGCACGGTAAACTATAAGACCAACAGCCTTTTCGGAACCTTCGACACGGAAGCCATGGCGCTCATCCGCAACGGCAAGGTTGATGCATGGGTATATACCGGGTCACTTGAGGAAGTACCCTAGAAGCCACTCCGTTTCCGGGAATTCACTTCGGCAACCTGGGCAGCTTCAGCCATTTCCTTTCCTGCGTGAACTCACGCACCGAGGAAACCCACACAAGGGCTTTTTTGCCTTCCCAGAAGTCTTTCCCCTTGTAGATTTGCCGTTGCGCCTGACTGCTGGATCCGCGACTCGCCGCAAGGTATACCTTGAAGCCCAGTTCAGCCTGCAAATGATCAGGAACACCCGAACCGCTCATCAGCATGTCACCACCTTCATGAAAGATCAGCGTATGGCTGTCACCGAGTAAAATAACCGGGCTTGATTCATCATCAGGAAGGACGCGGGTGATTTTATCCCCCTGCCTGACGCCTGCCTTGCGCACTGTGACTTGCTCCGCGTCCCAGGTGTCACGTTGGCCCTCTGGAATCAAGTCACCCTTGATAGCCTGCGTTCCCGATTCACCCTTCACAAAACCCAGCTTGGAGGCCTCCGCCGCCTGCTTTGCCCAAGGTTGACCGGAGAGGACCTCGGCAACACGCTGCGCAATCAACTCACAGGTCCATGGCGTGGGATGAGAATCTGTCATGCAGTAACTGCGCTCACCGCCACTGACCCTGTTAGCCCTCAGGATCGGCTCGATGTCAATAACGGTAATTCCGCCAATGCGTATCTGCTCGAGGAAAACCGCTAGAGGAGTAACCGCGTCCTCTGCAGGAACTTTT
>CAWVVE010000373.1:0-3464 GCA_963933075.1 uncultured Verrucomicrobiaceae bacterium
TTATGACTTCTGATTCTCCGCCCCACTCGCCAAGGATGCCCGTAATTCCACCGATTGCGACACTGCGGTTGTCAATCGGGGTGTCCTTGATCATCGAACCGGGGAAATAGTTCTCGGAATACGCTGTCGCATACACAAAAGGTTTAAATACAGTTCCGGCAGGACGTTGAGACTGGAATGTCCTGTTCAACTGGCTGTCTCCGAAATTACGCCCGCCAAGCATCGCGATGATGGCGCCGGTTTTGTTTTCAATCATCAATACAGCGCCCTGCAGGTAATCGGGAATTCCTCTGGCTTTGCCGATCGACCGGCTGGTTTTTTCCAGAGGATCAGGAAGTGTTTTATTTTCCCTGTATTGAGAGTAGGTGGGATGCTGGTAACCGTGATGTTTTTCCACTTCGCTCAGACTCCTGAGCAGGCTTTGCCTAGCCGTCTGCTGAGCAGTATTATCAATGGTGGTATAAATCTTAAAGCCCCCTCCGCCTGCACTTTCAAATCCGATCTGATCGATGACCTGGAGACGGATCATTTCCTGGACATAGGAATTCTGCTGCCCCTTGGGATTGATCAGAGTTACTGGTTCCTTGAGGTATAAGCCGAGCTGAGTGTCACTAATCATGTCTTCCGTGTGCATGCGCTGCAGCACGTGATTGCGAGCCTTGCGTGCACCGATCGGGTTGTTGCGTGGAGATAGGCGTGAAGGACTCTTTATAAGGCCACAAAGCGTAGCTGATTCGATCACATCGAGTTGGCCGGCTGATTTGCCAAAGTATCCACGTGCGGCTGATTCGATGCCAAAGTATCCACCACCAAAGAAAATCCTATTGAGGTAATGCTCAAGTATCTCAGGCTTGGTGAAATTCTTCTCCAGTCTTTGTGCAAGGAAAGCCTCAATGATTTTTGTCTCAAGGTTCCGGTTTCTCCTCAGTTCGGGATAGCATTGCTTGGCCAGTTGCTGAGTAATGGTGCTTGCTCCCTGAGTAACGCGCTTTGCCTTAAAATTCAGGATTGCGGCACGGAGTATTCCTATGTAGTCGATTCCCTGGTGCTGGAAGAAGCGTGAGTCCTCCACCGCTGTTAATGCCTGAATGAAATGGTAGGGAATTTGCTCCAGTTCAATGGGGCGTCTGTCTTCAATCTTGATTTGTCCTATCTCAACGCCATGCCGGTCATAGATACGGCTTGGTATTTCCAGTTTACCAATGGCATTGAGGTCAAAGTCGGCACTAAGATCCCTGCGTGGCTTGAGGAACAGGTAGAGTGTGATCAGTGCGGCAAGACCGATGACACAACTTGCTGCAAATAGAAATTTAATGCATCGTTTCCACACGATACAATGGATAGAGAGATTAAATGGGCGGATGCCGTCGGAGGAGCCTCTTTTGAACAGCATGACAAGGAGTGTTTCCGGTTCGCCGGACTGGAGGATCAGTATAAGCTAAGCTCATGACAGAGCAAGCGGACGATGTGGCGCTCAGGAGGGTCAATCCTCGATTTGTGGAGCTTATACGCTCGGAAATTCAAGCAGCCGGAGGAGCCCTGGGCTTTGATCGCTATATGGAGCTCGCGCTTTATCATCCTCAATTCGGCTATTATACCCATCCAGGGAAAAGAATCGGCAAAGCCGGTGATTTCATCACTTCAGTGAGTATCGGCCGCTGTTTCGGCAAACTGCTGGCCCGGCATCTTGCAGCGCCTGTCATCGAACTGGCAGGCGGATCTGGAGATTTGTTGTTGGTTGAGCCGGGGGCAGAAGACGGTGATTTGGCGCTTGATGTCATGCATGAACTGGAACGAGTGCTCCCGCCGGCTATTTACAATCGTCTATGTTATGTTGCCGTTGAGCCGTTTCCATCCAAGAAGAAGCATTTAATGGAGCGGTTTGCGAATGTGGATGCGAGTCGTTTCCGGGTTGTTTCCCGGTTGCATGAGCTTGCGGGATCAAGGGGAGTATTAGTTGCCAATGAATTCCTTGATGCCATGCCCGTGAAGCGTCTGCGATGGAGAAAGGGCAGATGGCTTCAAATATGCGTGGCTAATGGGGAACAAAAAGGAGTGATTTTCAATGAGGTGGAAGTGCCTATTGAGAATCTGGAATTAGCTCGCGTTGCCGACACGTTGCCGTTGACGCTTGAAGATGGCTTTACCATTGAGTTGAACATGAGGTTAAAGGGGTGGTTTGATGATTTGGCACATGCATTTGAAATGCTGTATTGCTGCCTAATAGACTACGGACTATGTGGCGACGAGTTTTTTTTCCCGGCGAGGAAATCAGGAACGCTGAGGGGATACTTGAGGCACCATGTTTACGATTGCCCTTTCTCGAGACCAGGCATTACTGACCTGACCGCGCATGTGGATTTTGACCGGGTGATTGAAAGCGCCAAAACATCAGGTTTTGATATCATCAACTTTACCGACCAGCACCGGTTCCTCGTGAATGCGGCTAAACCGTGGTTGCTGGAGATTGAGAATGCCGGGCCTGTGGATGATGAGAGCAAGAAATTACTTCACCAGTTTCAAGCTTTATCTCATCCCACAATGATGGGAGGGGCATTCAAGGTGCTGGAGATGAGCAAGGGAATTCCTGCCGATTCTCCGTGATTATTGATGTTCGATGCGGTAGATGTGAGCCTTGCCGCGTGCGTAAATTGCCTTGCCGGCTACCGCCGGAGAAGCCATGAAACTGTCGTCGAGTTTATTGGAAGCTAGCAACTGGAATGATTTCCCGGGGTTGATCACATAGCAGTAACCCATTTCACTGAAGAAGTAGATTCGTCCATCCGCCATGATCGGCGAGGCAGAGAAATGGCCGCGGAGCCGGTCACTCCATAACTCTTTGCCTGAATTGAGGTCGATGCAGCTGAGGATTCCCTCATCAGTGGTCATGTAGAGTTGTTTGCCTACTACAATTGGGGAGGAGCGTTTAGGCACACGCTTGAAGATATCCCAAACAATATGGCTTTTGGTAATGTCTCCCCGTGCCTGAGGATCCAGCTTCAGGGATACCAGGTGGGGTTTTCCGTAGCCGGTGTTGATGAGTGCGTGACCATCGGAAATGACAGTGCGGGATGCATTGGAATAACCGGTATATGTAATGTGCCAGAGTTCTTTGCCATTGGTGGGGTTATATGCAAAACACGCCTTGGCACCAGGGCTGATCATGATTGTTTCGTTGCCTACTTTGGTGAAGGTGGGGGTGGTGTATGCTTTACGGAGATCCCCGCCGCCACGAATTTTTCCGCCAGGTTCAATGTCAGTCCATTTGGTGGAACGGTCGGTTTTCCATACTGTTTTGCCGCTGACAGGGTCGAGGGCCACCAGGTATTGCACATCGATCCCGTCCATGGTCAGGATAAGAAGGTCATTATACAGCACTGGTGATGAGCCCGGACCACGAAAATGACGGCAGGGCAGGTCAGTGCGCTTCCAGAGGACATTGCCATTGGATGTATTAATGGCAG
>CAWVVE010000374.1:0-3454 GCA_963933075.1 uncultured Verrucomicrobiaceae bacterium
ATGCTAGGCTCTATGCCAATGCGTCATTTTATCTTTTCCCTCCTCATCACGGGTATCATCGGCAACAGCGGCCTCGCCGCCACCAAGCCCAATATCGTTCTCATCATCTCCGATGACCAGTCCTGGACCGACTATGGCTTCATGGGCCACCCGGACATCAAGACTCCCCATATTGACAAGCTTGCCGGGCAGAGCGCGCTCTTCAGGCGCGGCTATGTCCCCACCGCACTGTGCCGGCCCTCACTGGCGACCCTTCTCACCGGCCACTACGCCTCCACCCATGGAATTACCGGCAATGATCCATCGCCCAAGTATGCCGAACGCAACTCCAAGCTCTACAATGAGCGCCGGGCCCAACTCATCACGTATATTGAGAAGTTCGACACCGTGCCGGAACTCCTCGGTGAACAAGGCTACCTCAGTCACCAGAGCGGCAAGTTCTGGGAAGGCAGCTATCAACACGGTGGCTTCACCCACGGCATGACGCGCGGCTTCCCTGAAAGGGGCGGGCGCCACGGTGATGACGGCCTGAAAATCGGCCGCCAAGGCATGCAGGCGATCAGTGACTTCATCGGCATCGCAACCGAGGAGAAAAAACCCTTCTTCCTCTGGTATGCCCCCTTCCTTCCACACACCCCTCACAATCCTCCGCAACGGCTGTTGAAAAAATATCAGGCCGAGGGACGCCCGCTGACAATCGCCAAGTATTATGCCATGTGTGACTGGTTTGATGAAACCTGCGGAGAGCTCATGGGCATCCTCGATAAGTCCGGCACGCGCAAGGACACGCTGATTATCTATGTCACTGACAACGGCTGGATCCAGAATCCGGATCGCAACGGATATGCCCCGCGCTCGAAACAGACCCCGTATGAAGGAGGTGTACGCACCCCGATCATGTATTGCTGGCCGGGAAAAATCCCGCCCGGCGAGCGCAGCGATCTCACCAGCAGCATTGACATCGTCCCCACCATCCTCACTGCAGGCGGGGCGCAAGTTCCCGATGAACTCCCGGGCCTTAACCTGCTGGATCACCTGACCGGCAACAAGCCCATCAAGCGCAAGGCAATCTTTGGCGAGAGCTTCGCCCACGACATTGCCGACTTGAAGAAACCCGAGGCCTCATTGATCTTCCGCTGGGTCATTGAGGGAGACTGGAAGCTGCTGCTCACCTACGACGGCGAGGTGAACCGCTACAAGAGCACCCACCCGCGCACCGAAAAACGCCCGCAGCTCTTCAACCTGAAGGAGGATCCTCACGAGAAGGTCAACCGCGCAGGGCAAGCCGGCTATGTGGTCGCGCGCCTTGCAAAGAAGATCGATGACTGGTATCCGCTGAAGGAGCGCAAGGTGCTAAAGAGCTTTAAGTAAAGCGCGTCATGGCGGGATACCCCTGCACCCGGGGGTGATAAAAGCAGGCTCCACCCCTGTGTTTCCCATGGAAGCCGGTGGACGGCACAAGCCTGCAAGCGCCTTGTCAGGGAAGTAACGCCCCATGCGGTCATTGAGAAAATTCCGCCTATCAATTCTTTATTGCCTCCACAACCTATTTTAGGCCAGTATGTTACATAAAAATAATGAGCCGCTACCATCCATCCCTCTTCGCGTTATTTTTCTTCGGATTACTGATTTTTTGTAACTCTCAAGCCGATGGCGCAACGGTCACCCCGGTCGGGGTCGATGAGGAAACCAACGATGCCTGGAGATCATCGGATATTGAAAAACCCTTCGGCGATGACGACAACATCTACGGCACGGATGGATACCTGATCGCCCAATTTTCAAACGGCGACCCGAGAAACATGCAGCTTCCGCCATACGCCAGTATCCAGCTGGTCCCGGGCAGGGGGTTCGAGGGAGTCGGTGCGGAACCCTACCAGGCGCGATTCGACGATGTGACACAAACCGGAACAGGGGTGATCCCTAACCTGATCTGTGGCGACTACTGGGTTAACTCAGGAGTAACCGGAACAGTGAATGACTTCTTCAGGATTACACTCAACCGGGACACCGGCTTCCGGCTCGGTGTCATCACTGATACCACTCCGGAAGGTGTTCCCGGGCTCCTGTGGGAAGCGGCAAGATCGGTAAAGGTCACGGGACCCGGAGGGGCTGACAGTGGATTGGTTGACGCAACAGGCCCAAATGCCATTTGGCGAGATGCCGACGTGGATTATGTCATTTTCGATATCTCTGGAAATGCCGGTGATGTCTTCACTGTATGGGGCGAACAGGACGCCCGCTGGCAGGCCAACGCGCTGGGAGGGGTCTTTCTTGACCCGCCAAAATCGGACACCCTTGAAATCACGCAGATCAGGCAAGATGCAGAAAGTGGTGCCCTCACCATTGAATTCACCTCCATTGATGGAGCTCTTTACGGGATCGATACATCCACCGACCTCATGCAATGGAACGAGCTCGACGATGGTGTGCTGGGCATGGGGGAAACAACCGAATATATTGATACCATCATCGCCCCGGTAACCCGTGCAAAACTCTTCTACCGTGTGCGCAAGCTCTAGGACTGCGCAGTGGATTGCCGCAGGTTCTCGAACACCTTGTGGGAGAAGTAGCGCTCCATGCGATCGGGGAAAACCGTGACAATTGCCTTATCTCCACCGAGTTTTTCCGCAGCCTGAAGGGAAGCCGCCAGATTCAGTCCCGAGCTGGGTCCCACCGGGAATCCCAGTGACCAAAGTTTCCTTGTCAACTCCAGGCACTCATCATCACTGACCTCAATCTCAGTGAGTGCATCTATTTGCCAGCCACTGTAAATCTCGGAAATACCCTCAACCACCCCCGGCACATCAGAGCTGAACTTGAGGCTGCAGCACTCGATGTTTGAGCCGAACATCTCCCCCTGGCGGGGAATCGCGGTAAAAGCCTGAACCTGGCAACCGGCTCCTGAAAAGGCATCATGCAGCCCGCGCAAGGTGCCACCGGTACCCACCCCGCTTACCACCGCGTCCACTGCTCCCCCCGGAATCTGGGAGAGGATCTCAGGCCCGGTATAGAGCCGGTGAGCCTCGGTATTATCTGGATTTGAAAACTGCCGGCCCGGGAACCAGCCGTGTTCATCAGCCGCATCATGCGCAGCCTGCAATACCTCTGACATGCCTCCCTCAACCCGGTGCACTTCACCCCCGTAGGCACGAATAATCAGCTCACGCTCACTGGTTGCCGCATCGGGTATAAAAGCCACGAATTTCAGGCCCATCTGCGCACAGGCAAGGGCGAAGGCAATGCTGGTGGAGCCGCTGGATGCCTCAACGACCGTGCTCCCCGGGCCAATGTCCCCGCGCCGCCAGGCTTTCTCCAGGATATGGCGCGCAATACGGTCCTTGGTCGAGCCGCTCGGGTTTAAAAACTCAAGCTTGCACCAGATCCCAGGCCCTGATGGATCGACGCGCACCTCGGAAAGCGGGGTCGGCGCCATGCGGTGCAGGAAGCGGGT
>CAWVVE010000375.1:0-3432 GCA_963933075.1 uncultured Verrucomicrobiaceae bacterium
GGCAGACCGTATTACGGTTGCCGGGCTTGAAGAAATCCAGGCCGAGGCACTTGCCGAGTACCGAGCCGTTTTCCTTGCGAACGTGCAGGATTTTTCAACAACCGTCACCAGCAAGCTGAAAAGCTTCATCATTAACGGCGGCGGGCTGATTGTCTTCCCTGGCAGCAATATCAATGCCTCCTGGTATAATTCCGAGCTCCACAAGAAAAGCGGCATCCTTCCTGCTGAGTTCGGAGAGATCATTCCCGGTAAAGACGATGACACAACACTGCGCCTGCAGGCCAGCGGCTATGATCACCCACTGGTTGAGCTCTGGAATGACCCTGGTGCAGGAACACTTGGCGAGGTCAATATCCGCAGGGCATACTCCCTGATCCTGGCCAAGGAAAACGAACAATCCCAGCAAGCCAATTCCGTGGCAAGGGTTGTCTTGCGCTACAACACAGGATCACCGGCAGTTGTTGAGTCCGATCTCGGCCTTGGTAAAGTTTATCAGTTCAGCACCACTGCTGACACGGAATGGAACAATCTTCCGGTGCAACCCGCATTCCTCCCTATTGTGCACCGTGTTTTTGGAAGCGTCCTGGCCCGTGGAGATGCCGGGCTCAATGTCAGCGTTGGCGATTCCTTTGTGCACCAAGGCCCCGCAGAGTGGAAAAACGAGAAGGCAATGGTTTACAAGCCTGACTCCGAGGGCGAGGGCGAATTTATTAAAATTGCCGCAGATGGTGCAGGCTCTCGTATTACCTACGATCAAGTGCAAACCGCAGGAGTTTATGACGTCTCCATCACCAATACACTCCCCCTAACCTTCGCCGCAACCGCAAACCCCGGGGAATCAAATCCAGAACCTCTATCCGAGGTACAAATTCAACGCCTTAAGGAGACTTCGGACGTCATTTATGCAACGGCTAGAGGTCAGTTGTCCGAATTAATTACCCGCGAGCGTTCGGGCACTGAACTCTGGCCATTTTTCCTTTTAGCCGCCGGTATCATCGCCATTATCGAGCTCTTCCTCTCGCAGCGGTTCAGCCAGGAAAAATAATCCGCCCGACCACCTTGAACGCATTACTACTAAAACTCCTCGGGTTACCCACTGAAGACACCTCTTCGGTGGTGGATTTCTCGTGGGGAATTGCCCCGCTCCTGGAACCGTTCATTATCGCGCTGGCTGCTCTCTGCCTGGCAATCATCGCCTGGTTTGCATATCGCACCACACCAAAAGACATATCTGCAAGGCATCGCAGGATCATGACCCTGCTACGCATGGTGTTCTTCATGATGCTGCTTGGCCTATTATTGCGTCCCGTGCTAAAGCTTACACTTAAGCGCGAAGAACAGCGCACCCTTGCCGTACTCGTCGATGCCTCAGCCAGCATGGGGATAGTAGACCAGAGAACATCTCCCGAGGATCGATCCCGTGCCGCTATCGCCTCAGGAAAAATAAAGCCCGATGCCGGGCTCGACAGTCCGCCACCGGGCGATTCATCCCCATCTTTGGCAAGATCAGAGGTCGCGAGAATGGCCTTGAACAACCCCGAGCTCAAACTGATCGAATCCCTGTCGGAAAAAGTAAATGTCGTGCGGCACAGCTTTGCAGGAAAACTCCACCCGGAAGAAACCGCCAACAATCCCACCCTCCCTGAAACTGCGCTGGGAGATGCCATGATTGAATCCCTGCGCCGCCACAGTGCAGATGACCTCGGCGGAGTCCTGATCATCACCGATGGTGTCAGCAATGAGGGAATGACACCCGTTGCCGCGGCAAAAACGCTGCGCGACAGGGGTGTGAAAGTTTTTACCTATGGTGTCGGAACGACGGATTCCAGGGATGTCGCGATAGAATCCATAGGAATGCCCTCAGTGGCCCTCGCCGAGGACGCTGTCCCGGTAACCGTGCGCATCCGCCAGCGCGGACTCAACGGGGAAACCGCCAAGGTCACCGTTAAAATGGCCGGCGTCACTGCCGGGGTAAAGGAAATTATTCTCGATGGTTCCGGCAACCAAGAAGTCATCATCCCCATTATTCCAAACAAGCCTGATGAATACCAGGTGGAGGCCACAATCGAAACCGGTGGCGGTGAGATACTGGAAACAAATAATACCCTGAAGCGCAGTCTCCGGGTTATCGATTCCTCCCTGAAGGTCCTGATGGTAGAGAGTGCCCCCAGGTGGGAATTTAAATACATACAGGCAATGCTGTTGCGCGAGAAGCGCATCGATCTCGATTGTTATCTGGCAACTGTCGACTCTGCCGTCGCCCGCGCCAAGGACAACCCGTATATTGAGAAGTTCCCGGAACGACGTGAGGATCTTTTTGGTTATGACCTGATCCTCTTTGGTGACATTGATCCCGATAAACTTCCCGATAACGCAATAGAGAACATCACCTCCTTTGTCTCCGAAGGCAGCGGTTCTTTGGTCATCCTTGCCGGCAAACGCTTCACGCCTGCCTCTTACAGGAATACCGCACTGGAACGCCTGCTGCCAATCGAACTCTCCCCGACCCGGCTGGGCGCAAGCACAGAAATTGCCAACCGCCCGATCCGCCTGAAACTCACTGATGACGGCCTTGCCGAAGGATTCCTCAACCTTGAGGAAGACCCTGAGCTGGCAGAGGCTCGCTGGTCAAAACTTCCTCCGGTTTACTGGGTAGCAAAAACCGAACGCGCAAAGCCTGCAGCAAAGACATACCTGGTGAACCCCAATGGGAATTACCCCGTGATGGCAATGCAGCGCTACGGTGCCGGCGAGGTCATGTGGATCGGGACCGAGAACACCTGGCGATGGCGGCGCAACACCGGAGACCTTTATCATACCCGCTTCTGGGGGCAGGTCGTGCAACGCATGGCAGGTCGTCGCCTGGCCACTGGTTCACGCCGCACGGAATTGCGCAGCGACCGGACTGTAGCACGTGAGGGCGAGCGCTTCACTGTCTTTGCAAGGCTAATGGATCAAAGCTTCCAGCCACGCAGTGACGAGACGATAAAAGCCATCCTTAATGGCAGCGGCAGCCAGTCTGGACCACAACGCACCGTTATCCTGCGGGCAATACCCGGTTCTCCCGGCGAATATCGCGCAGAGTTCCCTGCAGGAAAGCCGGGGCGATACAAACTTGGAATTCCCGATGATGCCGGCGGAGGAATTGACCTGACTGTGCGGGGAACCGATCGCGAATTTGCACAAACATCAATGGATAAAAACATTCTTCAGGAAATTGCAGCTATTACCGGTGGCAAGTTCCTTCGCGAGGAGAACCTCCATGAATTGCCCGAAATCATCGCACTGGAGCCCACGGAAATTCTCCTGGGCCGCGAATCCGAGCTCTGGAACTCCCCGCTCTACTTCATCCTTCTACTCCTGCCGCTTACCATCGAATGGTTCATGCGGAAATTCGCCGAACTAAAATAACTCCACGGTGGCCGAAGCAAT
>CAWVVE010000376.1:0-3432 GCA_963933075.1 uncultured Verrucomicrobiaceae bacterium
TGGTGTTGTAAAACGCGAAGGAGGCGCGGGCGGTTGCCGGGACACCCAGGCGCTGCATCAGGGGTTGCGCACAGTGGTGTCCGGCGCGGATTGCAATGCCTGAAGCATCAAGGATGGTGCCAATGTCATGGGGGTGTGCGGATTCAAGGGTGAAGGAAATCACAGCCACTTTTTCCGGGGCTGTCCCCCTGATGGACAGGCCGGGGACCTCTCCCAGTTTAGCCGTTGCGTAAGCAAGGAGTTCGGCCTCGCGGGAGTGCATTGCATCCCGGCCGAGGGTATTAATATAATCAATTGCCGCTCCCAGTCCGATAGCCCCACTGATATTCGGGGTACCTGCCTCGAAGCGTTCCGGAGGTGAACGAAAGGTGGTATTCTCAAAGCTGACCTGCTCGATCATGTCGCCGCCACCCTGGTAGGGAGGCATCTCGGTAAGCAGGTCTTCACGGCCGTAGAGGATACCGACTCCGTCCGGCCCGAACAACTTGTGAGAGGAGAAGGTGTAGAAATCACAATTGAGTTCACGGACATCCACCGGGATGTGGGGCACGGCCTGTGCACCATCGAGGAGCACTGGAATGCCGTGCTCTTTTGCCATGGCAATCATTTGTCGCGCGGGGTTAATTGTCCCGAGCACGTTGGAGACGTGCATGAAGGCAACGATCCTGGTGCGTTCCCCCAAGAGTTTGCCATAGGTCTCGAGGTCGATTTCCCCGCAATCAGTTACCGGCGTGACGACAAGCTGCGCCCCGCATTCTTTTGCTATCATTTGCCATGGCACAATGTTGGCGTGGTGTTCCATGCCGGTGATCAGGATTTCATCACCGCTTGAAAGCCTTGGGCCTAAGAAACTGCGGGCGACCAGGTTAATGGCCTCGGTGGTGCCTCGGGTGAAGATAATCTCCCGGGCTTTTGCGGCATTGAGGAAGCCCGCCGCCTTGGCCCGTGCACGGTCATAGGCATCAGTGGCCTCCATGCTCAGGTAATGCACTCCCCGGTGGATATTGGCGTTCTCGTTGGCAAGAAAATCCGATACACGGTCAATCACCACCTGCGGCTTCTGGGTGGTTGCCGCATTATCAAGATAGACAAGCGGCTGGCCCTTCACTTCACGCCGAAGGATCGGGAAGTCGCTGCGCGGGTCCGGGTTCTCTTCTCTAGATTCCATGTAATGGGTTTCGTGAGTATAATGACCTGCTATAGCGCGGTTTCAACCGGATTGGTGGTAAGGATGCAAAATTAAAGGAGGCTGAGCGTGGTGTTTATTTCACGTTGTGCAGCAGGTACGCATATGTGAGCCTGTCATGGAGTGGATGCCGGGCATTCTTCATATCCTGACCAAGACCGATGAAACGCCGCAAGATGATCAAGTCCCTGGGGGCTGGAGCGTTGGGTTCAGCCCTCATGTCTGCGGCCCAGGCTGCTGACAGGACCTTCAAGCTGCGCTATATCCTATCCTCGGCGATGTATGGTGAAATGCCGCTGGAAAGCATACTGCCTGAGGTCTCAAGGGCGGGTTGCGAGGCAATTGATATCTGGTGCAGGGTGCATGGTAATCAGCGTGAGCAAATTGAGTTCATGGGAGATGTTGCTGCCCGGAAAACATTTGCAAAGCACGGCGTGAAACCGGCGGTATTTACCCGTTACCCGCTGGGGCCTTTCGGCCTGCGTGAGGAGATGAAGAAGGTCAAGGAGTCCTTTGGGGCTGAGATTGTCGTTTGCGGGAGTACCGGGCCCTCTGGACCCAGTGGCAAGGGGGCAAAGGAAGCAGTAAGTGCCTTCCTTGAGAAAATGAAGCCGCATGTCGCCCGTGCTGAGGAGACGGGAATCACCATTGCCGTTGAGAACCATAGCCGGCAACTGCTATATCATCCGGATGCACTGCGTTATTTTGCCGAGTTGAACACTTCAGCGAACCTGGGTATCGCATTTGCCCCGCATCATTTATCCAGGTTTGCCAACCAGATTCCTTCCTTGATTCGCGTCCTCGGGAACAGGAATATTCCCTTCATGTATTTCCAGGAACATTCCGAGGGAATGCATAAAAAAACCACCAAGGCAATAGAGATGCAGCAACTCCCGGGTTTCGGTGGCGGGCTGGACTACAAGCCTGTAGTGAAAGCGCTTAAGGATATCGGCTACTCTGGATACTGCGAGATTTTCATGCACCCGGTGCCCCGGGGGATTCCTATCCTGCCCACCGTTGCCGAGATTACCGCGGCGATCAACAGGAGTCGGGCCTATGTTGAGAAGAGTCTGGCCCTGGTTTAAAAGGAACTTTTCCTGCGCCGGGAAGCAGGGAAGGTGAGATGATTATTGCCGGCGCCCAAGCCCGAACTCGTTGCCGATACGTTCAACTTTTCCGCCACGCATCTGCACCTCAATAAATTTGGAACTGGCGAAGGGCTTGCCATCTGCACGCGTCAGGGAAGCAATTTTCTTTTTCGTGGCAACATCAAAGATATCCGGTGTGTGGCAATAGGCATATTTCCCGTCAAGGCTGAAGGTTACCCAGCCATGGCCTCCCATGCTGAGCTTCACATGACCTTTTGGCTTGGGTGGGCTGCTGGTGATGTCAAAGATAAAGAGTTTTCTTCCGGCCTGGTCACTGATCCATACTTCCTTCTCGTCGGGAGTCATGCCGGCCCCATGGGTGCGGTGCTTGATTTTTTCCCCGGTTTTCGGGTGAGAAGCATAAACCCTGTGCGTGACGGTTCCCTTCAGCAGGTCCACAACATCCATCCCAACGTGCCCGCCAAGGCACACGTAAGCCCGTTGGTTACTGCTGTCGATGCAGTATGGGAATACCCCTGATTCCCCTACCGGTGAGATGGTTTGCACCGGGTGGCCGTCTGCAGCCCGGAATTTTGTGAGCGTGGTCTGGGTTCCAAGGAAGACGAACTCACCGTCAAGGCTTGCAATACTGTTATGAGCATTGGGACCGACCTTGATATGGTCAATTTTTTTCCCGGTGGCGGCATCAACAACGATGAATCCACTCTCCGGTGTTCGCCACCACCACCCGGTTGGCACGTAAAGCCGTTTGCCGTCAGGGGTGATGCATGAACGGTCGCAGCCCATCTCGAATTTTGATTCCCAAACCTTTTTTCCGGTTTCCGGGTCAAAGCACCCGAGGCGGCCTTTACTGGTGGAGTAGTAGAGCTTGCCGGTTGCGGTGCAGCCCGTGAAGCCGCGTAAACCATCGGAAAAGGCAGGGATGTCAATGTGCCTGACAAATTTGTGTGCGGCATCAATGTCAAAGACCATGATGCCGGGTTGCGCGGATCCTTCCCTCTGAGCTCCGTCCGGCGTACTCATGTAGAGGTAGCGCTTTAACGGCTGTACTCCGGCACTGGATTTATCCCTGCGCGGGCGCAGCACGACTTCAGCTCCGCTTTCGGGTTGCCAGATTTCCAGACCCTTGGGCAGGGT
>CAWVVE010000377.1:0-3428 GCA_963933075.1 uncultured Verrucomicrobiaceae bacterium
GGAGTTTGCCTTCGGTGGCAACCCCTCCGATGGGGCTGATGACCGCAGTCGCCTGCCGGTATATGTGATAATCAACGAGGGAGGAAACAGCCGCGGGGCAATGGAATTTTACCACCGCAAGTCTGCCCCTGAGCTTGAGGTGCGCATTGAGGCAACCGGCGACCTTAAGACATGGCTTCCGCTGTGGAGCAGTGCTGATGGCACCGACGCGCCCGCCCTCCTCAGCGTCAGTAACGCGGGGAATTTCCACAAGCTGGTGGTCGGCGTCCCCCAACCGGTTGCCGATAGTCGCGTCCTCCTGCTTCGCTCCTCGGTTGTCCTAGACCTGCCCTGAGAAGTAACATCAGTAAGAAGGGCTCATTAGAAGGCTTGGATTAAATGGTGAGTCACCGTCTTTATTCGCCTTTAATGTCTCCAAGCTTGATAAAAGATTCTCCATTATTCTCCGGAGAAGCCACTGACAACCCGCCGGCAACATCAATCAGTTCCACGTTGTTCTCCACATCAGCTTCGCCCTGACGTATGCTGCTGAAGGTTCCATCCGTCCAGATTTCGTCAACCAGGGCTCCCCTGATGATCAGATGATCCCGGTCACGTAGGCCGGGCCCGTGCTCAAGGCGGTTGCGCATGGCGTCATAGTCCTGCGGAAAACCCCATGAGATATCCAAGCTCAGCTCTTCGCCTTGTTCCCCAAGGATAATGAAAATCGGCCCGGATTCCTCACCCTCCAAGGCCGGCTCAGGCCAATGCTCGGAGCCGATCCCAAGACGGGACTGCAGCCACTCAGGCCAATGCTCGGAGCCGATCCCAAGGCGGGACTGCAGCCATACAGCAGGCCCGGCAAAAGCCATTGGCAGCGCCGGCTCATCGCCGTCGGTCGGCGTAGTATCAAGGATTACCACGAAGTGCTCCTCCGCAAGGCTCTCCCCAGCCTTGAGGATCGCCTCGGCAATCTTCGGTGAGGACTTGTCAATCTCAAGGAGCACCATTCCAATGTCATCGCCTGAATCATCATCCCCTGAAAGAACCTGATGAGCAATCTTCGGCGAGGACTTGTCAATCTCAACAACCACACCCTGGACAGAATCCGAACCGGGATCATTCAGCAATGAAGCGGCGCGCACCACGACCCTGCCGCCACCACCTCCGCCACCACCTTCCGGCGCAGCGCCTATCTTGCGGATAACGGCCATCGCGGTATCGTGCACGCGGCGGCTCAGGTTGCCGTCATTATTCTCCCGGTGAAAGAGATAGACTGCCCCTTCCCGGCCGATGGCATTGCCTGCCCCGTCCTTCATCACCAGGTTAACAGGTCCCACGTCAAGCCCGGCATTATCTTCAGAATCACGGGAAGTCAGGCTGACCGGACCCGTATCAAGCATCACCAACCGTGCCGGATCTCCCGCATTGATATCATCCCCCTCTGGAATGGCATCATGCCAGAGGTGGTTGAGGAGTAAATCAAGGTCATCGGCGAGTCGGGTGCCGCTGCTCTTTGTCCATATCCCGGTGATCAGGGCAGGCACAGGATCCCTGTTCTCCTGCAGCGCACCCCCCGGAGGACCCAGATCATCAGGGAAAGTGATGTGGGCGCGGTGCCATGGAAGAAATGCCCCATTGTTATGAAGGGAAATACCGCGGTGCCATGGCAAGAATGCCCCATTATTGTGCAGAGAAGTTGAAGCAATGGCCCCGGCAAGCGCGCTAACTTCCACTGAAGGGGCAATCCAGAAGCCCTCGATCGGTGAGTCTGCCGCCGCGATACCGTGGATCAGCACGGGATATCCATCCTGCCCGGAATCATTGTCCCCGTCATTGACCTCACCGCCCATCTTGCGGATCACCGCCATGCCGGTGTCGTGAAGCATGGTTGAAACAATGCCTGAGAGGTCATCGGGGAAATTGACAAGAGCAATGAGCAAATCCTGTTTTTCCCCCTCAATAATCTTATCCAGGTTGGCATGGTGCGTGAAGAATATCGGGTCATTGGAGGAGCGAGCACTACACATCGTGCCGCCGACAATGCAATGTATCGAGTCGTGCAGGCCGGGACCGTGCTCGAGACGGTTGCGGAAGGTGTCCACATCCACGGTCGGGTTGACACTGACAATCATGCCGACCCTGTTACCCGGTTCATCCTCACCCTGCGACTGGTTCAGCCTGTCGAGGATCTCCTCCAGCCACTCGATGGGAGCGGGAACACTCTTCGCCTCAGCACCCTGCATGGCGACAATGGCATTCATCAGGTCATCAGGACCACCAGGAATTCCTTCCAGATCCTTTGCGTCCAGCAGCCCGTCCCCATTGCGGTCGGCCCAGGACATGTCGGGACCCGGCTCACCGTCAACCTCCTCCGCCGGGTTCCTATTGCCACCGGCCAGGGCATAAACGACCCGGTAATAGGTGCTCACCTCGTTGTTAAAGGGCGTGAAAAAGGGACTGCTCGCATTGGAAACCTGAGTCCAATCCACGCAGTTGGTGGAAACCTGCAGGATGGCATTGCTCATCGACTCCGTATCCCAGGCAATGCGCACTTCGCCGTTCCCGGTAAAACGGACATCCAGTTGCCTACGGGTATTGATGCCTGTGCTTTCGACCTGGAGATGGCCACCAACATCGGCAAAGGCGGATGAGATCATCAGGACCGCTGCGAACGCAAACTTGACCGGGACTTGTAAGGAATTTCGTTTTTTTATGGGTAATTGGTGCATGTCTTGCCCCCATGACGAGCGCAGGGGTGGCGTATGCACCGGAATGCCGTTTTTTCCTTACAAGCGCCTGCTCCCCCTATTCCCCCTTGATTTTCTCCCCCTTGAAACGCAAACACCCCCGGCCGGGACAAACCGGCCGGGGGTGCTCGTGAAAGATGAATCGATGGTTCCCCTTACTGCCCGCGGGCGATTGCCAGGATACGGCCAAGGTTCATGTCCGGCAGATCACTCAACTCACGCAGCACCAGTTGGCCGCCACCGTCGATGATGACCACCGCGTGGGTGGGCTCGCCGTCACCATCCTTTACGCCGTAGGAGCCAAAGACAGAACGGTCCGCATCGGAAAGCAGGGCAAAGGGGAAGTCCTGCATTCCTGCCAAGTCCTCCACCGTGTCCGGGCTGAGGGCAACGACGTTCACACCGGCAGTCTCAAAGGCGGAGTGGGCCGCCTTCATTGCCTCGAGCTGCTCAAGGCAGACCAGGCAGTCATGACCGAGGAAGAAGAGCATCACCAGCGGTTCGCCGCGGAAGTCCTCCAGGCTCTGCACATTGCCGTC
Source organism: uncultured Verrucomicrobiaceae bacterium (assembly GCA_963933075.1). Taxonomy (GTDB): domain Bacteria; phylum Verrucomicrobiota; class Verrucomicrobiia; order Verrucomicrobiales; family DEV007; genus CACIUL01. The sequence continues at coordinate 3,269 of CAWVVE010000377.1, forward strand.
CTGATCGGAAAGTTGCCACTTGTCGGCGGCCACCGCGGCACCAACGATCGGGTTGTTGCCACCAGGCTGACCACCACCCGGGTCCACCACGACTCCACCGCCACCCGGGTTTACCACGACTCCACCGCCACCCGGATCCACCACGACTCCACCACCACCC
>CAWVVE010000378.1:0-3401 GCA_963933075.1 uncultured Verrucomicrobiaceae bacterium
CAGCCGTATGCAGATAATATCGTCAAGCATGCGGATTACGGCCGTGTGATTGCTGAGTTCTGGGCTGACGGACCTGCCTCGGAAACTCCACCGGGACACTGGAACGTGGTTGGCAATGATGTTACCGACCATCCCGACGTGGTTTTCAGAATTGGTGGTTCCGGACCTGTTGTCGATGAGCTTGAGTGGGATGTGAAGCGCTACATGGCAATGAATGGTGCCATGCACGATGCAGCGGTAGCAGCCTGGACATGCAAGCGTGTCTATGACTATGGCCGACCGATTGTCATGTGCCGCTACATGGGGTTATGGGGCCAGTCCTCGGATCCCGATCATCCCGATCCGATTATCCAGTCCACTTATGATTCTGAAGGCTTAAAGCTGGAGCCGGGTTTGGTGGAAGTGATTACCCCGCAGTCGGCCGCACCGGGCGAGAGGCATGAGCATCTCAATGAGCATATAGGCTCAATGGCAGTTCGATGCTGGGCCGGTGAACCCGCTGATCCGGAAACAGAAGTTGGTGGAGTAGGCTGGATTCTAGCCAGGAACTGGCTGCCATACCAGCGGGACACGTTCGTTACGCCTGCATTTGCTGCATACGTGTCAGGCCATTCCTGTTTTTCACGCGCCGGGGCAGAGGTGCTCAGCCTTTTTACGGGCAGCCCTTATTTTCCGGGAGGTCTCTCCGAGCACACCGAAGCGGCTGGATCGCTGGAGTTTGAACTTGGGCCAAGCAGTGACGTGACATTACAGTGGGCCAGTTATTATGACGCGGCTGATGAAGCCGGTATTTCCCGGCTCTACGGGGGAATCCATGTATCTCCGGATGATCTTCCGGGGCGGGTTATGGGCTCTACAGTTGGCGTCGCCGCGTATCATTTGGCCAGCAAATACTGGGATGGAAGCATCCTCAGCGAGCCGGGGGCACTCAAGGTTACTTATGATGAGGTAACTGCGGAAGTGAGCCTGAGCTGGGCACGGACGATCGGATTATTCGACAAGGTGCAATCATCCCTTGATTTTGTGACATGGACTGACCTTACGAGCTTTACCAGGGCCGTGGAGACTCAAGGGCAATTCAGCGAATCGGTACCGGCACTGGACAGGAACTACTACCGTATAGTAAGCAGTGCGACAGGGTTCTAGATATCAGCATTTTTCCAGTAATGCCAACCAGTCCCAGGGAAAGGGCTCACGCATCCAACGGGGCGGGGCATGGAATTCAGTGTGCCATGGATATTCAATCTTTTCGCTGCCCCGGTCATTAAAATTGAACCGTCTGGCCGTTGCTGATATCTCCGTTTGAAGATAGTGCTTGGTAAGTATTCCTGCGCAATCCAGTATTCCCCCGCGGGCGATGCTGATAGCATCGGGGTCTTTTTGGCCAAAGCCGGTGCGTAATGCCTTTCCGGGGGACTGCCCGTCACGCAGGTTCCATTCCACCAACCTGTGCCTGGTCAGCAAAGCTGATTCAAGTGATGGAATGACAAGGGCCACATGCCCGCCAGGGAGGACCGCTTGCGCAAGGTTTTTCCACATCTTTTGCCGGGCGGCAAGGGAGTCGGTGATGAGGACATTAACACAGAGGACAAAGTCGGAAGGATCCGGGCTGGGAGGGGACTTGCGAAGATCACATGCGCTGAAGGTGACATTCCCGAGGTTACCATGTTGGGTGTGTGCACTATCCAGCATGGCCTTGGAATAATCGCAGGCGTGGACTTTTCCAAAATGCTCAGCGAGGAGCGGCAGGAATTTACCCACTCCGCAACCCAAGTCGGTGGCTTGCCCCTGATTGGTGCCAAACCGTTTAATTAAGGCCTTAATCTTCCCCTCGCGGTCATTATCGAAAACGCTCAGGACTTCACCTTCGTAGTCGTGTGCCGCTTTTTTCCAGTCACCGGGCTCCATTTATTCTTTTTTCCCGTCATTGTCTTTTGGCAGATAGCCGAGTGTTGCCAGAAAAGAGTCCATTTTAGCAACCGTGCTTTTGTAGGCCGAGCCGTCACCGCGACCAAAATTAAAGAAACCGTGCTTGGCATCATCATAAGAGTGTAATTCACAGCGCTGCCCGCTCTTTGCCATTGCTGCCTTGAAATCGGCTGCGTTCTGATGGGGCACCGTGGTGTCCGCCCTGCCGTGGAAGATGCAGGTTGGTGGGGTTTTTTTGGATATATGATGCAATGGCGAGATTTCCCTCCAGCGATCTCCCAGCTTATTGGTTCCGTATCCCTTGGGTGAAGTGTCACACACCGGGTTGAACAATACCATCGCGGATGGTGCGGAAGAGACCTTCTTGTTACCGGTTTCGAAGCCTGTAAGAGTACCGGTGCAGGCTGCCACGTGTCCACCGGCGGAGCCGCCACCGGCAATGATTTTTGCGGGATCTACCCCCAATTCAGCGGCATGTTCACGTACCCACCGGATTGCTGATTTCCCATCCTCAACACAGGAGAACGGATCAGTTTTATGACTCTTCTTTGTGCGATACTCGGCACTGATTGCAACCATTCCCTTTGAGGCAAGGTGATCACAGTGCGGGTAGAATTGCCCGGGCGTTCCACCTACCCATCCTCCCCCAAAGAAGAACACAATGGTAGGACGCTTGTCACCCGGATCCCAGTCCTGTGGTTTATAAACGTGGAGTTGAAGATCGCCCCCTTCAACTTTCTTGAAGATCAGCTTTTCGTCAGGTGCCCGGGGCTTGGCAACGGCTGTTGATGCGACCAGGAGGGTAGCCAGGAGTGGAGAGAGCCGAAAAAGGTTTTTTGGCATGTCCGACTTTGGACAGGGAATGATCGCTTTGCAAGAATCCCGGTAATGAAGTTGGCTTTACCGGGGGCTTCCGGTTTCAAAGATCTCAATAATCTCGTTCGTATCAAGAGCGCGTCCGAAAATGGCTAATTCATCAATACGTCCCGTGAGGTTCCTGACAGGTCTTTTGCCGTTCGGGAGTTTGCCGGCGAAGTTTCCGATTTCCAAATCGCTAAAAGTGACACGGATTACATTTTTTTCGTGGGGCGGGCTCTGTCCCCAGGCGCGGAACTGGGAGATTTCCTTGCCATTGAGGAAGTGCTTAACTGAATTATTGATCGAGTCATGGATTGTCACCAGATGGTGCCATTTGTTCATGGAATTGGCGGTGAACACGACAGGTGAATTATAATGGTGGACTTTGTTTTTATCATTAGCCCGAATAGAAAAACGGATTCTTCCATCACGCTGGATTGTCCAATCGAATGCGCCGATTTTTCTGCTATGGCTGGAGAGAAGTGAAACCAGGTGCTTTCGTGGCGGGGCATCAAACCGGATCCAGGTACTGAAAGTAATCACCTGGTGGCTTCCCGTGGCGTTGATCCTAACACGGTCGCTTGCGCGACTGAATTCCAAGGCACCCTTGCTGG
>CAWVVE010000379.1:0-3395 GCA_963933075.1 uncultured Verrucomicrobiaceae bacterium
GTGATCACGATATCCCTACCGGCCCTCAAGCGAAGAAAGGAAACTATCTCACGCAAAGCTGCTATCGGCCTCTTGTTACTCGAGCCTCGAATCGCATCGTTTCCCAATTGACCCATAACCGCGGTAAGCAGGTCACCGTCCCGACTCGGACTGGTCAACACTGTAGCCCTTCGATCACCAAGAAATTTGCCGTAGAACAAAGTAGCCCCGAAAATCTGATTGTGCCAAACCGCAATAATCAAGGACCCCTTAAAAGGAGTGGTCATTACACCTGAACAATCTTTAACACGCCAGCGCAGCGTCAATCCAACTGCCCGCATTATCATGGCTATAAGCCAGCCGAGAACCTTCGCCTTCACCTTTTACAGTCGCCCCGCCGCTTTCAGTTCACGAGTCATTCCCATTTGTTTCTCAAGCAATTCTCTATACAGGATGACATTGGCGGCATCCGGGTCGCACCGGGTCTTCTCATCAAGAGCCACAAACCTGCTACACAGCTCTGCATATCCCGTGGATCCACTCTCACTGCAGTATGCCGCCTGAATGGCCGCTCCAAGGCCCGCCCCCTCCGCAGTAGAGAGCATTACCACTGGCGTGTTAAACACATCAGCGGCTATCTGGCGCCATTGTGCACTGTTGCTCCCCCCACCGGTTAAGCGGATCTCGGAAGGAATGATTCCCATGCCTCGAAAACTTTCCAAACCGTAAGCCAATCCCAATGTCGCTCCCTCCATTGCCGCACGGGCAAGATGGGATTGATTCATATTATCGACACGGAGACCATGTATTACCCCGCTGCCTCCGGGCAAGTTGGGCGTGCGTTCTCCGTTTAAGTAAGGCAGGAAGGAAATACCTCCCGCTCCAGGTTCAGAACTGGCCACAGCATTCTCAAGACCCTCCAGATCCAGTTTAAACAATTTCCTGATCTGCTCAGTGACCACAGTGACATTCATTGTGCATACAAGGGGCAACCATTGATCAGTGCTGTCACAAAAAGCAGCCACCTCTCCACCGGCGTCAATTGCAGGTTGCCCCGACACTCCATAAAGAGTCCCTGAAGTGCCCAGGCTTGCAGTAATGACTCCTGGCACCACGTTGCCGGTTCCGATTGCCCCCATCATGTTATCACCACCGCCAGCACTGACCATGACGCCATCGGAAAGCGACCATTCACCTGCCAGATCATTACGAAGTTGACCGTGCGCTTCAAGCGACGACCCCAAAGGCGGCAGCATCTCCCTCACTGCAGGATCCACAAAGTTCAACAACTCATCACACCATTGCCGAGACCGCACATCCAAAACTCCAGTTCCCGACGCATCCCCATATTCCATACGCTTTACGCCGGTCAGCCAGAAATTAATGTAGTCATGGGGAAGAAGAACTGTTCTCACTCTGGTGAAATTCTCAGGCTCGTTCTGCTTAATCCAAAGGAGCTTCGGAATTGTGTAACCTGGCAAAATGACATTTCCGGCAAGTTCTATTAAGCCGGAAACACCACCGAATTCAGACTCGAACATTCCACATTGTTCAGCAGTTGAGGTATCACACCAGAGCTTTGCCGGGCGTATAACCTTGTCCTGCTCATCGAGCACGACCAAACCGTGCTGTTGCCCACTCACCCCGATACCAGCAACCTCATCACGACGGTCGCCAAGTTGCTCAAGGCAACCGAGAATTACTTCTTCTGTTGCTTTAATCCATTCGGAAGGGTGTTGTTCCAGATGACCCGGAGGAAGATCCGGGATCAGTTCATAGCCTTTCTGGACATTGGCAAGGATATCTCCGGTCTCAAAATCGAGAGCCACGGCCTTTGTGCTCTGTGTGCCACTATCAATTCCCAGGAAAATCATGATCTAATAGAAGTTAAGACGTTGCGTGAGGGCAAGCATGATGCAAGCTATTCAAGGTGCAAGGTTGATTTTAACCCAAGCAAGAAGCTTGGCGCAACCCCGCTTGCGCGATACATAATCGTATGGAGTTTGACTGGTTAGACGTAAGCTTTGACCTCAGTAAGGTCACCCCAAAGGAAATCGAGGAGTCCTTTGAAGATCCATTCGCTGTCCGGCTGCTCCCTGACGGCAACTACGGCAGTGAGGATGCCCGCTACATCTGCCTCGGCCGCTCTGTGGGAAGCCGCCCGCTATTCAGTGTATTCTGGACAGACGGCAAGCGATACAGGGTCATTATATCGCGTCAAATGACAAAGGAAGAAGAAAATTTTTATGAGCGGCGCAACGCTCAGAATCGCTGAATTCAATTCCCATGAAATCAATCTCAGACTGGAACGAGATTCCACACTTCGACGACGAGACCAGGGAGGCTGACTACTGGCACGCCACGCAACTAGACGCGCGCCTGATGAACGTCTCCATTCATCAACCGGACTCACGAGAGTCAACCACCATCACATTGCGTTTTGACCCGAGGTTGCTGGCACGCATTAAACGTATTGCCCGTTCCCGTTTCCTTAATTATCAGAGCATGATGAAGCAATGGTTGAGCGAACGGCTGGAAACCGAGGTCAAAAAATAGCTTCATAGGCAACGACGCTGCTCGAAGCAGTCACAACCATGGAAGCCGCCGCTCAAATGGCATCCCATGACAAGAGCCCGTCAAGGCCATCAGCCCCTCCGGCTATTTTGATCGCTGGAGAAAACAGGCATCTCCCCAGTCGGCGTGGTCCGCAATATCAAGGTCCTCTCCGTAATCAACACGCAAGGTAACCTCAGAAGCCCCCGTGATGTCCACTTTAATCAACTCGGCAGGCTCCCCTCCCCGCTTTCGTTTGCGAAACATCTCACGCTCTCCGCAAAAAACCGCGAATTCACAATCCCCGCGCATTCCGGAATCAACATCAATGCCTATCTCGGCGAGAAACAAATCATGCAGGCCCTCATTGGGAAATGTCACAGACATTCCTGATGCAAACCCCAACCCCTTGTCATAGACCTGATCGCCAATTTTCAGCGGCAGCCCGGAAATCGTTCGATCGCGCTGCCAGGAACGACTCGGCGCAAGAACAGGGTTATTGCCATCCCTCAAGGAACTCATATCGGACAGATACTCTAGCCTCTCGGAACGGATAGCGATCCTGCGAACCTGTTCCCAGGAAACGACAATATCCACACCCTCAACCAGTGACAGGCTCACCTTGCCTTCTTTGAGCTCCCTGATGTCTGCGCGTAAACGCGTGCCTCCAACCAGGGTCAACACACAGGCGGGCCGCTCATCATCCTTGAGTAAAGGAGAAGCCAGCACCACTCCGTAAGCCCGCACCAGGGGAATTGACTGCAATGTGTCGTTGCGGTCGAAAATCAGTGAATTGGCATCGACTTTCTCTATTAAGCCGTCGACTTCCTGTAATTCTGAGCCCCCACTGATGAAAACCGTGT
>CAWVVE010000380.1:0-3385 GCA_963933075.1 uncultured Verrucomicrobiaceae bacterium
AGTTGATGACTTGCTGCTTAAGCCTCTTGATCCAGCCTTAGTAAGGGTGCGCCTTGCGGTCATGGAGTGCCGGGTGCGCGGGCAGGAAAAAAGGTCCCGGGAAATGACCGGGTTGCGACGCGCTCAGGGACGTTATGAGAATCTTTTTCTTGAGTCACCGGATGCGATCCTTGTCCTTAAAAACCGCAAGGGAAAGGTAATTGGCGTGAACCGGGCGGTGAAGTCGGTTCTGGGCTATGACGGAAAATCTTTGCTGGGCAAATACATGTCTCTGGTTTTCCCTGATATTTTCGGCCGTGACGGCCAAGCGACGCGCGGGGATGTCTTGAGTGGCGCCACTGTATTGCAGGCTGTTGCCTACCGGCGGCCTGATGGAGGCAGCAGTTACCTGGACATAATGATGTCCACCATACCATGGGACAAAGGCTATGCGGTCATGATGGTGTGTCGCGATGTGGGTAATCGTGAAGGTTCAGAGAGCATGCGCATTCAAAGTTCAAAGGATAGAGCGCTTGAGTGTTTTGCAGGTGGGGTCTCGGGTGAATTTGGTGATTTGCTCACCTCACTTGGCGGTAACCTGTCACTTCTTGAATCTGCCCCGTTTCTCAATGACGAGGCACGTGAAACCATTGCGAGGGCACAGCATGCCTGTGAACGGGGGAGGGAACTCACCTTGGAGATTGCTGCTCTGGCGGGAGGGTTGCTCGCACCGAAGAGGCAGCAAATTGATCTTGCCTCACTTGTTGAAAAGGAGGTGCAATTCGCGCTTTTTGATTTTGAGGGAGTGCGTCCGCTTTTTAGAATGCAGGAATCGCTTCCGGTGGTGGTTGGTGATGCGGAGCAGTTGCGATGCTTGATGAGTGCCGTAGCAAAGAACTCCGGAGAGGTCATGACCAAGGCTGGCCCGGACTCCGGCCAGTTGCGGGTTGAGATTTCGGAAATCAGAATCGGCAGTGAAAGCGGGTTTCCTCTTCAGGACGGGTTATATGTGCACTTGGCATTTAAGGATAATGGGCCAGGACTTTCCGAAGTGGACCTGCGCCGGGTGTTTGATCCTTATTTCAGTCGCAACGATGGAGGCAGGGGGATTGGCCTGAGTCAGGCGGCAGCGATTGTCCGCTCTCATTCCGGGCATATAAATGTGAGTTCAAAGCTGGGTGAGGGTGCTTGTTTTGATATTTATCTGCCCGCCACCGACCACCCGGCACAATCTCCGGCAGCCAAGCAGGCAGGAGTGAAACCGATGAGGGTGCTGGTGCTTGATGATGAGCCGCATATTTGCGCTGTGCTTGAAAGGGCTCTTACCCGTGCAGGACACGATGTTTTTTGCACTGCGACCGGTGAATTGGCGTTACGCGCATTTGAAAAGGCCGAGGATTTCGGGAGACCTTTTGATGTATTACTCTTTGACCTTGATATCCGTGGAGGAATGGGCGGCAATGAAACCCTGGCCCGTATCCGGGCCGATCATCCTGAAGCGCGGGCCATTGTCACGACCGGGTATGTCAATGATTCAGTATTGATGAATTATCTTGAGCACGGATTCTGTGGTGTCCTGACCAAGCCCTTCAGGATTGATCATCTTATAGCCACCGTGGAGCGTCTAGGAAGCGGTAACAGGGGATAGCCTGGCGATGCTTCCGCATTGTTGCTTGGCAAGTGATGCGGCAAGAGGATCCTAGAGGTAGAGCAGTCTTGCGCTGTGGATGTGAGTGTCGGCGAGCAATTCTCCACGCGCTGATGAAGGAAGATCAGCATCGAGGTTAATGACGGTCAAGGCACATCCGCCGACCTGGTTACGACTGAGAGACATACTGGCTATGTTGGCCTTGTGGTTTGCAATGACAGTCCCGATTGTGCCGATTACACCGGGTGTGTCAGCGTTGCTTACAATGAGCACATACCCCTCGGCGTCTGCTTCTATCCTGTGATCGTTGATTTTAACAATACGCGGGGAATTACCGAAGAAAGTGCCGGCGACGGAAGCCTTTTCCTTATCGTTACCGGCAATAATTTCGATCATTTCGGTGAACTCAACAGTGTCCGAGGGGCGGGTTTCACTGACAGTTAAGCCGAGTTTCTCGGCAACTCCCGGGGCATTGATGTGATTGACTGATTCCTCGCCACAAGCACGTTCTAGGTATCCTTTCAGTGCCGCCCGGGTCACAAGTGCCGTGTCCAGATCGGCTACTTTTCCGGAATAACAAATGGTAAGGAATTCAACGCCTTTGGGGACCAGTTGCGAGAGCATTTTGCCAATGGCCGCGGCAAGATCAAGATATGGCCCGAGGAGTTCAGCGGTTTTGCCGTCAACACTTGGTGTATTAACAGAGTTCACGATGGTTCCTTCAATGAGGAAATTGCGGATGTTGCGTGATATTTCTATGCCCACGTTCTGCTGCGCTTCTTCGGTGGAAGCTCCAAGGTGAGGGGTAAATATAATTTTCTTCGACTTTAACAGGGGATAACCTTCGGGCGGAGGTTCGCTTTGCTCATAGACATCAAGCGCCGCTCCGGACACATGGCCTGCATTAATTGCTTCGAGCAGGGCCGGTTCATCGATGAGGCCTCCGCGGGCGCAATTGACAATACGAACGCCCGGTTTGCATTTCCTGAGCAGCTCAGCATCGATAATGTGCCTGGTATCATCAGTGAGCGGCATGTGGAGAGTGATAAAATCGGCTATTTCAGCCGCTTCCTCCACATCTTGGAATAGTTCCACCTGCAGTGCGCGGGCACGACTTGGAGAGAGGTAGGGGTCGTAGGCAACAACGCGCATGCCGAAGGCGATTGCCCGGCGGGCAAACTCAGTGCCGATGCGGCCCATGCCCAAGATTGCAAGAGTCTTCTTGTTCAATTCCACCCCCTTGTAGTCCTTTCTGCCCCATCCTCCACCTTGCACAGTGGCATGAGCCTGCGGAATGTTGCGCGCGAGGGCTGCCATCATGCTGAAGGCGTGTTCTGCTGTGGAAATTGTATTACCGGCAGGGGTATTGACCACAATCACACCGTTTTTTGTCGCGGCGGACACATCAATATTGTCAACACCAACCCCGGCACGCCCGATGATTTTCAGATTTTCAGCTGCCTGAAGGACATCAGCCGGAATTTTGGTTTGCGAACGGACAATAATGGCTTCGTACAAGGCAGCATCAGCCAGCAGGTCATCTTTGGAAATGCCAATACGAACATCGACATCAAGTGCCTGATCGGCTTGCAGTTCCTGGATTCCTGCATCGGCGATCGGATCGGCAATGAGAACCTTATGCGTGGTCATTGGCGGCATCAATAGGGGGTGGTGAGCTGCTTGTCAATTGAGGTCAGCATTATCATTGCCAAGCGGATATTCCGGTAAATGAGCGAAAAATAAGACTCTTCAGCAAGT
>CAWVVE010000381.1:0-3381 GCA_963933075.1 uncultured Verrucomicrobiaceae bacterium
CTGACTACAGCCCGGTACCCCTTGCCGAAGTCCTCCGGAACAGGGCAGTGCTACTGGCAAAGCGGGGAGGAGATCTCAACCTGATGCTTGCCGGATACATGCTTGCGGCTGCCGTTGACATTGATCCCAGGAACGAGACTGCTATCTACGAGTTGGAGATGTATCGCAAGGCTATTGCGGAGATCGATTGGACACCCATTGTCGGCAGGGTGCGCTCAGGAACTGTCCGCAGTGGTAGTTAATATCCACTAGGGACGGGAGAAGCTGCCCTCTATCTCCAGTAACAATTCCCTGCGGCATATATCGGCGTGCAGGAAGCGGGTGCATGCAATACCGCTTTGCCCGGTGGTTTCACGGAATAAACCGGTGGCAGCATCCAGGTCATCCTTGTTCCTGAGGTAGAATGTAAACTCCCGGTTCATGTCTGAGTTGTCGCCAATCACATCAGGATAACCAAGGGCCCCGGTAACCAGTCGCATATTGTCGATGGTGGTTTGGTATTGGGTCGACAGGTCATTGTTCCCCACACTGTGATGCTTCTTGATGCTCGAGGTGCCCGAAAGGTGGGCGGTGGGAATTCCGGCCACTGTGCCGTGTGAGCCTCTGGTGAAACTTGGTGATTTCGGTCCGTGTTCTGAGGGGTAGCTGTAGGCGGGAGTCTGTTCGGGGTTCTCAATATTCTCCATCACGTCATTCCCGGCAATGAAGGCGACGGCAAGTTTTGTTCCATTCACCCCGACAGCTGATGCGGGTGAGATCCGGCTTGCATAGCCTGTCCCGTAAGCGGAAATAAACGCCTCGTGCCGGCCGATATTAAAGGCGCGGTAGTTTTCCAGGTGCTTGCTTTCCGCGTTGATGTCGGGAACGTAGTTCCAGATCCGGTGAATTTTTCGGGGGCCGACAATTTTGATTAAGGCGTTGTAGATTTCATGGGCCGGGTTCTCGGGTGAGTTTTCGACATCAATGCATGAGATGCCCGCCATTTGATTCCCGCTTTTCCCAATAATGAAGCCGTTGCTCTGGTGAATGGAGCATGCAGTGAGCAGTTTCTTGGAGTCTTCGCCTGATAGCAGGGGGATGTCCACCGCGAGCATTGCGCCATGTTCATCCATTGAGCAGGCTGATCGGGAACTGCCAAAGCGGATATTCAGAGACTGGTTTGCTGGAACGTCCTGCATTTTTCAGCCGCTAATTAGTGGGAGTGTATGAATAAGTCAACCGATCGGTTTTCCTCTTTGTGTTCATGTCATGCAAACAGTAGATGTTGTGACGGAAAAGCTTTTATGAGTCGCCGGTATATTTTCCTGTGGATCCTGATTGTGCTTGCGCTCAGCGCAATTGCACGCACCCGGCTTTCCTTCAATGTGGATCCTCTTGATGTGCTTCCGGGGGATGCCCCCGGGGTGAAAGGTTTGCGTGTTTTTTCCGAAAAGTTCTCGGGAAAAGGAGAGCTTATCATCACCCTTGAGCGCGGGGGAGAGGACGTTGGCACTGACGCACAATCACTAGCTGCTCACCTGCGTGCTACAGAGGGGCTCTCCTCATGGGTTGAGTGGCAGCCGTTATGGGAGGAGAATCCTGTCGTTGCCTCACAGTTGCCGGCTTATGTGTGGTTGAACGGGAAGGCCGAAGACTTGTTGGCGCTTTCCGAACGCCTTGCCGGTGACCGGATCGAGGCAACTCTGCAGGAGGCAATTGATGAGTTGAGCTTTGGTCTTGATGGAGAGGCTCTGGCCCTTGCTGCTTATGATCCCCTGAAGCTGTTACGTCCACCGGTATTCAGTGAGAAAACCCGTGAGGGTTCAGGGATCGGCAGCGGCGGCAAATATGTATCCGCTGACGGGAGTTTCCGGGCAGTATATGTGGGTGCTGCGCGTGATAAAATGAATTATAGCGAGTCTGCGGATTGGGTTGGCCAAGTGCGTGCAGCTGTTAATCAGTGGCGGGAAAACCATGACATTGCGCCCGGGTTGCAGGTTGGCTTTACCGGCGAGCCGGCATTTGCAGCAGAGATTGGAGGAGGAATGCAACGTGATATGAATGGCTCGATCCTGGCGGCACTGGCCTTGATTCACCTGGTGTTCTGGCTCATGCACCGTCGATTTCTGCCTCTTGCTGCTATTTTCCTCACTTTACTGCTGATCCTCTCGGTAACAGTCATCATTGGCTCCCTTGTGCTCGGCAGGTTGAGCGTGATGAGTGTCGGCTTTGCCGCGATCCTGATTGGCCTGACCGTTGATTACGGCGTGGTTTTATATCAGCAATCCCGTCAGCAGGGGGGAACGTTCAAGGAGGTTTATGAAGCGGTTGGCAGGGGGATATTGTGGGCGGCATTCACCACTGCGGTGGTTTTTGCCTCACTGGGGTTTAGCAGCCTTCCCGGGATTCGCGAACTCGGCCTGCTTGTGGCGCTGGGCGTTGTGCTCGGAGCAGGTGTAATGTTGTTGGTTTTCGGTCCGTTGGCAGCAAGGCTGGGGATGACCAACCCGTTGATTGTTGCTGTGCGGAAATCCCCGAGGGAAATATCATGTCGGCGTGCTCTTATGCCGGTGACTATTGCCTTGTGCGCGGGGCTAACCTTGTTGCTTGGCATTCAGGGATTTCCCGGTTTCCACAGGGGCCTTAATGTATTGCGGCCGGTCAACAGTCCGGCAGATGAGGCCTTTTCCAGAATGTCGGAGAAGCTTTTCCCTGCGGAAGACCTGTCACTGCCCATGGTTGTTGTGGATGATTCTCTTGAGGATTTGGGGCAACGTGCCGTGATCGCTGAGGGCCTGGCTGAAGAATTAATGGAGGATGGTATTGTTTCCTCAGTGATGTTTACTTCTTCTCTGATTCCTTCAGCGACAAGGCAACGGCAGAATATCCCGTTGATCAGGGAATTATTGCAGGATGAGGAGAGGTTGCGGAGGGCTCTGGATGTGGATTTTTCCGCAGATGCGCAGCAGGCGGTTGATGCGGTCTTCACCGAGTGGCGCAACCTTTTGTCGGGGACTGAATTGCCGATTCGTCCACGTGGTGCTGAAATACGCAGGATTGTGGGTGAAGTGGTGAGCGAGTCCGGCAATCGACCGGCAGCAATGGGATTGATACGCGTCCAGGAAGAGAGGATTCAAGAATTGCAGGAGGCCCTTGCGGGTCATGAGGGCATTCACATCACCGGCTGGCAGACCATGGGCCGGACCATTCAGCCGCTGGTTAAGCGTGATCTTTACAGGGTGTTTATCCCGATGGCTTTTGTTCTCCTGATCATGCTTGCGCTTGTGTTTCGTGATGTCAAAGAGGTTGCTCTTGGTGTCGCTGTACTGGTCCTTTCGGCTGTTGCCCTGCTGGCAGTGATGCGTGTTGCTGGCTGGCAGTGGAATGTGCTGAACATTTGTG
>CAWVVE010000382.1:0-3377 GCA_963933075.1 uncultured Verrucomicrobiaceae bacterium
GCAGCCCATTCACCGTGACCATGCGCTCGATGAATCGGTGGCGGAGGATATCAGTTCCTGGCAGCAGTGCCCGCCGATGATTATTGATGAATCCGATGGCGAGATTGATTCACTGCGTTCTGCGCTCAAGCTCGGCTACCGGGGCACCAGCCACAAGAACTGCAAGGGGGTCTTCAAGGGCATTGCCAATGCCTGCCTGCTTGAACACCTGCGGCGGGATGATGACGGCCCCTGGATACTCAGTGGCGAGGATCTGGCCAATGTCGGACCGGTGGCTCTCCTCAACGACCTCGCGGTCATGGCGGCATTGGGTGTCGGGCATGTCGAGCGCAACGGTCATCATTATTTTTCCGGCCTGTCCATGTATCCGCAGAAACTGCAGGATGCGGTATGTGCCGCTCATCCGGATCTCTACGCGCCAAGTGAACAAGGTTTTGCGACACTGGGGATTACCGGGGGAAAGCTTGCCGCTGCATCGATTGTCGCCGCCCCGTTTGGTTGCGGGCTGGAACTTTCCGATGAAATTCTCGACTTACTTGGTGAGGGTGGCCTGCCCTGATGGCGGTCAGGCATTCCCCCCCCGTTGTCAGCCGATAAAAAGTGGCTTCATATGCCGTTGAAAGAGGTTCTCGGTGACATTTGCAGAGATGACCGGCTCAAATTCCTGCAGGGCATCGTTATAGCGGCTACCCATTTTTGCCGCGACCTTGAAACCGACATGCAGCAGCTGGCGCAGGTGCTGGTTGTAATTGGGATTGTCGGGATCGTGGCGAAGGGCTGAGACAAATTCTGTTGGGTTCCAGCCTCCCACCACGCTGCTTGCCGGCAGCCTTGAGCGGTCGATGTCGATGACTGTTGCGTAAGGGGCACAAAGGGCGTCAATATCGGCAAGTGCCTGCGAGTAGATTTCGCGGGCAAGGATAAGCCCATCACCGCCCGCCTCGGCAAGGCCGATGATTTCCTCAAGCCAGGTGGTGCCGGCCGTCTTGACATGCAGGCCTGAGCCAAAGCGGGTGATCGCCTTGCGGATTGCCCCGTAGATAGAGAACTTGTCACTGCCGGAATGCACACTGAGCTTGAGGTTTTCAGGCAGGCCATAGGCTTTCACGGCATGGGCGATGACGGCAAGGTCATCGTTGAATTCCTGCTCAAAGCGGCCGACATCCCCGACGTAATCGACCCCTTTGTTGAAGCGTCCGCTGAATTTCGGGGCAATGGTCTGCAGTGGTATTTGCCGGTCGGCAATGGCTGCCAGGATGACCAGCAACTCGGGCGGGGTTTGCGGGCTGTCTGTCTCATCCATGGAGACCTCGGTGGCGAAGTTACCGGTGCCCTTCTGTGAGCTGATGTGATTGTATATCAATCCGGCCTGCTGTACTGCGAGCAGGTAATTGGCCGCGATTTCCCCGATTTGCGCGCGGCTGGTGGAGAAGGGCTCTTCGATTCCCTCGATGGCAATGGTGCCGATCAGTTCGGGATGGGCATCAATGAATTTTTCAACATCATCACCGGCTGCCTGTTGGCCTATATAGTCAGCGACATCGATGGTGTAGAAATTGCTTGAGCGGATGAACCTGTCGACGGTCTCCAGGTTAATGTGGTCCGCATCGATATAATGGGATTTCTGCCATTGCAGCCCGGCAACAGCCCGGTTGGCGGCCTCGCTCAGGCTCTCCGGCTCGGAGCCCACAATCAAATGCTCGCGGTTTGACTTGTTCCAGACCGGGGTGATATCCGCCCCGGCCTGTGCCGCCCGGATAAAGGCCTGCAGTTGTGCACTTGCCTGGTGGGCAAAGCGATCGCCGACCCCGAATGTGAGTTTTTCCAGTATCACGGACATTATATTAAGCTATATCTGGTGGTTTCTGCTGGCATGCAGCCGGATTTTTTAGTAATTCATTGCCAACGACCGGTCACAATCCAGTTAAACAATCATATCACACGACCATGAAAACAACAAAATCCATTGCCCTCATTACCTGTATCCTGACACTCGCCTCCGTCGGAATTGTCGCTGTATCCCAGGCGGAAAAATCAGCGGCTCCCATCAAGGCGCTGCTGGTAACCGGGCAGGGCTACCATGATTACGAGGCGCAGAAAAAGATCATCAGTGAGGGGGTCAGTGAGCGCATTAAGATTGACTGGACAATCCTCCACCACAAAAATCCCAATGAGTGCAAGGCGGACTTGAGCAAGAAAGGCTGGGCTGATGCTTATGACATCGTGGTCTATAACATCTGCCACGCAAGGGAGGCTGACACCAAGTTCATTGATGCGGTTGCCGCAGTCCATGAGGCAGGTAAGCCTGCCGTTGCCCTGCATTGCACCATGCACTCCTTCCACTGGAACGTGAAGAGTGCCAGTGGCAACCAGAGCGACAAGTCATGGGTAAAGTTTTTGGGTGTGCGTTCACGCAACCACGGCCCAAAGGCACCAATCACAGTCAGCAAGCTCAAGGCTGACCACCCGGCGGTCAAGGACCTGCCGGAAGGATGGAAAACCCCCGAGGGGGAACTCTATAACGTTCTTGAGGTTCTTCCGACCGCTACCGCACTGGCTACCGGTGACAACGGCAGGGTGAAGAAGCCGCAGGTCTGCATCTGGGTGAACCAGTACGGCAAGGGCAAGGTTTTCAGTACCACTATTGGTCACCACAACTCGACAATGAAGACCAAGGAATACCTTGATCTTATCAGTAACGGTATCCTCTGGGCCACCGGTCGATCAAAGTAAGTTCAGTCTGGAAAACCATGGCGGCGTCATTGCCGCAGGTGTTGTGTCCGGGCCTACTCGGTGGTGGTTGCGTCGTCACCGTGCAGTGCCGACTCAAGTGCGTGCCAGGCAAGTGTAGCGCATTTGACCCGTGGCGGGAACTTGCGCACGCCCACCAGGGCGGCCAGGTCGCCCTGCTTGGCGAGGTCAACTTCCGGTTCCTCCTCGCCACTGAGAAGTTCCTTTATACCGGTGATAATCTCCTCAACCTCCTGCGCCGTCTTGCCCTTGACCATCGTTGTCATGATGGATCCTGAGGCGCGCGAGATCGCGCAACCCTCGGTCTGGCAGGTAACTTCCTCAATACTCTCAGAGGGCTTGCGAAGGAAGACAGTAAGCTTGTCCCCGCACAGCGGGTTGAAACCATCCGCCTTGTGAGTGCAGGGATCGAGGCTGCCGTCGTTGCGCGGACGCTTGTTATGGCTGAGGATGATTTCCTGGTAAAGGTCTGTGAGTTCGTCCATTCAAGAAAGGGGCAAGTGTAATTATCAGGCGCTGAACATGTGGTTTACCTTCAGCAGCGCGTCGGTCAACCTGTCGATCTCTTCGATGGTGTTGTAAAACGCGAAGGAGGCGCGGGCGGTTGCCGGGACACCCAGGCGCTG
>CAWVVE010000383.1:0-3353 GCA_963933075.1 uncultured Verrucomicrobiaceae bacterium
CCAGGCATTGGTCCCGATGAGGATCATGGTGAAAGTAATGACGGACAAGCCGGCACATTTGCGTGGAAAACAGGAAAAAGGTTAAAGCGTGGCTTACAAACAGTCGGTAACGGATTCAGCCGGATATTCGGCAACCAAGCGGAAGTGTCCACTGAGTCACCGAGGCACAAATCACCCCAGACATCAAGGATCAGTCCCCGGCCATAAAATGCTTAGGCGTTGCCAAACACACTGGCGAATGACTCATTCTGATTAGCATCTGCTTTTGACACTCGAGCATTGATGTGTTCCGGCACTTCAATATGAAGTGCCGCCATGCGTTTAAGGAACTGAGCGAACCCGAACTCTCTGTGTCTAAACAATATTTTCTTTAGGGTGGATGAGCGCGAGCTTGAGAGCTTCTGGTAAAAAGAAGAGGTGACGCCGGCTAAGGTACCTCAACCCAAAAAGCCAGCGCCACCCCGTATCCCCTCAACATGTTAACCAAGTTTTCGAAATGAAAAACATTGATTAACAAGTCTTAACTATAAATGGGTTCGCTTTCCAAAAGCAACCCATTTTACACATTTTGTTTTCTAAAATTTTAGAATAATACTGTCCTTAATATTGAAAATAATCAGGTCGGATGCCCATGCTTGTTCAATGTTTCCTTTATCAAACCTATTTTTATTTAGTGATCTTTCCAGCTCTCGTAACGGGGAGTTGAACATGGCAATTGATGAGACCCTTCTTCAGTTATGCCCATTGCCATGGTTGAGGTTATACACATGGAAAGAGACAACAGTCTCCATCGGTTATTTTATGCAGCAGGACGGCGTTGATTTTGGTGGCAATCCCTGGGTTCGTCGCTGGACCGGAGGAGGTGTTGTTACGCATGGCAGCTCCAAGGAAACAACATTTACCCTTGGGTTACCTTGCCAGACCAATACGTCCAGCTTGCGTTCGGCAAATTCCTACCGCGAAATCCATCAAAAAATACAAGCCGTCCTGAATGGGTTGGGGATTGGGTGCCACCTCGACCAGGGGACTGCCGATAAAGTCACTGGCAATTCATGTTTTGAGAATCCTGTTACTTCCGATGTCATCAGTAGTTCCAGCGGATCGAAAATCGTTGGCGGCGCCCAGAGAAGAAATCGCCAAGGTCTATTACATCAAGGCAGCATTAACGGTATCCAACTCCCTCCTGAATTCGGTTTAAACTTGGCTCGCGCAATGTCAGGAAACGTTGAATTACAACAAATAAGCACACTAACCGAAAATGCAGCACGTAAGCTGGTAAAAATTAAATACAGCACATCGCAATGGAAGTTCCGTAAATAGATTCTCTAGTCGCCTTGTGAGTCCTTTGCCTGTTGCTCTTTAATTTCCAGGTTTGTGTCGGTTAACATTTTCTCAAGCCTGCCAATCTCACGGTCGAGCGCACGGTTGCGGATTTTAGCATCGGGAGTTCTGGATTTTTCTTTTCTTTTTTCTGCGATCAGCGCTGTGATTCTTTGGCGCTCCCTGACTAGCCCATCGACAATTGCCCCGCCGCCGCCATTCCATTGCTGCCGCGGCAGACTTTTGAAGAATTCCTGGTCTCCGATTGCGAGGTCCGCAATAAGATAACGGTGATGTTTATTCGGGGTGTTAGAGTTTTTTTTCTGAAAGATAACCTCCTCCTTGGTCCTTCCAACAACGATGGCCTCAAGTTTACGCTGTTTCTTATCCGTAATGACACGATCAAAGGGGAAGATATTTGTTGTTCGGTGGCGGCTAACTCCTGTGTTTTTCGGGGGTGTTGATTTGAATGATTCCCCTTTGGGGCCCTGTCGCTCATTGTCGCAGGCGATTAGGGTCGCGAGTAGTGCGGTTACGGCAAATAAAGGTCGGATCATTTTTTCACGGGTCGATTGATATCAATGATAATAATCAACCGCGATTAAGTCTCGGCGCAAGGTCAGCCTTGATGTAAAAGTGCTATCATAATAGCTTGGTTGTAATGCTAACATCGCCTTTATATTCATTGAGAGAATGAAGCTGCATATATTGGCCTTTAAATTATTCCTTCCGAAGGACAGGTTGACTCGAATTACCGCACTTTTTGTGTTGGCCTTACCCCTAATAGCCTCGGCTGAAGGACAAGGAAAAATTGAGAAGCGAAGCTACTTCTTTGATAAGGCGGAAAGAGAAATTGATTATGCCCTTTATGTTCCACACGCATATGACGGCAGGGCAAAGCTTCCTCTGATTGTGCTCTTACACGGACTGGGCAGCAATCCGCATCAGGTCATTCGTTATTCCGGGATAACTCAAGAAGCAGAAAAGCGCGGCTATGTTGTCGTTGCTCCCTACGGCTACAATGAACGGGGTTGGTATGGCAGTCGTGGCAAGGGGAAGGATGGTATATTATTTGGCGAAAAGAGTGATCCCGGCAATCTTGGGGAACTCAGCGAGAGTGATGTTTTCAATGTTATGCGCATTGTGCAAAAGGAGTTCAAGATAGACGATAATCGAATCTATTTGATGGGGCATTCCATGGGCGGCGGAGGCGCATTATACCTAGGCGGTAAATATCCTAACTTATGGGCAGGTATAGCTCCTATGGCTCCGGCTGTGTTCTTTGATAGCTCCATCCTTGAAAAGATGACACAAATTCCTGTGTATATTGTTTCAGGCGAGCTCGATCTACTGGTTCCGGTCGGCAGCGTCAGGAGGTGGGTTCGGCAAATGGAGGAATTAAAAATGGACTGTTATTACAACGAAATCAAAGGAGGGGATCATGCCTCCTCTATCACAAATAACCCGACGATGATCGCTGAGATTTATGATTTTTTCGACAAGCGTAAAACGGTCAGCAAAACCCCCTTGTCAGAGAATAATCAGTTAAGGGTTTTTACCAACAGGAGCGGCGTACAAATCAAAGCATCGACACAGTCAGTGTCTGAAAAAAAAGTCACCATTGTCCGTGAGGACGGGAGAAAATTCACCCTGCAGATATCTTCCCTGAGTGACTCAGATCAGGATTTTCTCAAGAAATGGCAAGTTCAGCATGATCAGTCAGGATTCTCCCCTGAATAAATTGCACTTACTCCAACAGAGACTGTTGATTTACAGGCTAACCCTTCAGGGCCTTATTGAGTGAACTGATAATCGTTTCCGGGAAGATGATGGTGGGCAGTTCAATAGATTTTCCCTGCCGTCCCGGAATTATCAGGTAATAAGGAATGCCCTCTCGGCCATAGGCGCGCAGGAAATCCGAGATGACCTGCTGGCGGCCTGTCCAGTCAGCGACCATTGGGACAACCTCAGGGTGCTGTGAAAGGAAATCACGAACTTTGCCGCTTGTCTTGAAGCACACGGCTTCATTACTC
>CAWVVE010000384.1:0-3350 GCA_963933075.1 uncultured Verrucomicrobiaceae bacterium
CACCGGCAATGTGAGCGATGGCTATAACAAGGGTCTCGACTCCATTCTTATTTCAGATGCTGACATCGTTGCCGTCTGTGAGAACAACGGACGCGCGGGAGACTGGGCCAACGACCTTGGTTGGCACGTCTTCGAGTCCGGGAGCGACAACGCGGTGCTCAGCAGATACCCGATCACCGACACATTCACAGCCGGCAGCACAGCCGGCTCCACTGTGCGTATTACTGAGGCTCCCCTGCGCCAGGTCCACTTCTGGAGCTGCCACCTGACCGCCTATCCATATGGTCCCTACGATATCCGGGATAGCAATGGCAGTGACGCTGCCAAGATTGCGGTAGGTCTGGCAGCGGAATCAACCTCCGGGCGCCTTTCTCAGGTGCGCAACATCCTTTCCCGTGCCACTTCCCAGCTCGCCGCCGCCGATGCTGCCCCGGTCTTTCTCCTTGGTGACTTTAACTGCCCGTCCCACCTCGACTGGACGCCGGCTACGGCCGCAGCCGGCCAGCACTTCGGCCTCGTTGTCGACTGGCCTGTTACCCGGGCTACTGAAAATGCCGGGATGATTGACGCCTACCGTGTTGTTCATCCCGATCCGGTCATGCAGCCCGGCGACACGTGGACCCCGATTGATCCCGATGACGTGCAGGACCGCATCGACATGGTGCAGTTCAAGGGAGAACCGCTTTCTGTGATTGATTGCCGGGTCTTTACCACCATCGCGCAGGGCCGCTGGCCCTCCGATCATGCCGGGACACTTGCTGAATTTTCCCTCGCCCCGGTCGATGCCGATGCCGATGGCCTCCACGATGCGTGGGAGATGGCAAACTTTGGCGCCATCACGACCCAGGATTCTACCGGGAATGCCGACCTTGACCTGCTCGACAACTTTGGCGAGCAGGGCTTCGGCACCAATCCAAGCAATCCTGGTGATCCGGCTCCGCTCCGGACATCCCTGGCAGGCGATGAATTACAGATCACCTACCGGCGGATTGTCGGCGGGCACGAGAACAACGGAGTTTACACCGTCGAGGGTATCCGCTACTTTATCGAACTGTCCTCAGATCTTCGAAACTGGGTAAAGGCGGAGGGGCGTTCAAATCCCCTCGGATTTCCTGTTGCCGTTGGCAATCGTATTGAGGAGGCCACCTACCAGATCACCCCTCAGGCCGGAAGTGACCGGGTATTTGTCCGTATTCATCTCGAGTCGGATATCCCCTGAATCCAGGGAGCTGGCTTTGGCTTACCCTTCAGGAGTTGCATCGCCGTTGCGGGATGCGTAGGGTTTCACGCATGAAAAATTTCCTCTCCTTAACGGTGGCTTTGCTCTTCCTGTCCGGATCAGGTCTTGCGCAGGACCAAGGTGCAAGCGTTGCCAAGCTCAGTGACGCCCTCGCCGAGAAAGCCAAGTCGCTCAATCCCGAGTATCTGCTTTTCTCACCAAAGGATGTGCCTAAGCGGAAAATTCCGCTTTTGATCTACCTGCATGGCGCCGGCGGCGTGGGAGATAATATCCAGAAATTAAGGGGGCAGGCTGGGCAGGTGTGGCAGGGGATTGGCAAGCACAAGAAGGGCCCGTGTTTTGTGGTTGCCCCGCAGGCCGGCAAAAGAGCACGTGAAGACGGAGGCTGGGTGCCCGGCGACCTGAACGTTTTCCTGGGTCACTTAAAGGCGACCCTTAAGGTGGATGAGAAGAGGATTTACCTTACCGGCAACAGCATGGGGGGATACGGATCGTGGATTTGGGGCGGGCACAATCCCGAACACTTTGCAGCCATTGCTCCGGTCTCCGGAGGCATCGGTCCAGGTGGACCAAAAGATGTCACGTCGCACCTCGACAAGTGGGCTGCTAATCTGGCCAAGGTGCCTGTCATGGCCTTTGCCGGAGGCAAGGACAGGGTGGTGCCTGCGGAACGATCCCAGAGGATGATTGCCGCCATTGAAAAAGCCGGTGGTAAGAAGGCGAAGATCAGGATTTATCCCGATGAAGGGCATGGGGCCGGGCGCATCGCCTTCGGCAGTGCCGAGTTTTATGAATGGATGTTTACCCTGAAGCGAGACCAGTTGTGAAATTTTATCATATTATCAGCATATCCCTGATTGGGCTGTCGGTTGCAGCGGCGCGTAATGAGGATGCCACTGAACCTGAAAGTGCCGGTGAAGTCCGGAAAAGGGCAGTTGTCCATGACTTTGCAAGTGACGATGCGGCAAGTCAGTGGATTACCGTCAATGACAATGTTATGGGGGGGCGTTCCAAGGGGGGTTTTGAGGTCAAGAATGGCAAGTTAATCTTTACCGGTTCAACCAATACCGCTGGCGGCGGTTTCTCCTCGATTCGCACTAGCCTTAAGAAGCTTGATTTCAAGGGCAGGGAAGGGGTCATCATCCGCCTTAGGGGCGATGGACGTACTTACAAGTTTGATGTTCGCATGGGGAGAAACTCGGTGGCTCATCGTGCTGATTTCAAGACAGAGAAGGATACTGATAGTTGGCAGACGGTGAAGATTCCCTTTGCCAGCCTTTCACCGACTTGGAGAGGAAGACGTCTTCCCAGGTTGCTCAACAAGCTGAAGAAGCCGGAAATCCAGAGCCTTGGTTTCATGATCTACGACAAGAAGGACGGCCCCTTTGAGTTGAAGGTGGACTGGATAAAATCCTATTAAGTGATAAGAAACCGGAACGAAATCCTGTGATCCGGTTTACTGGCATTGGATGGTTTCCTGCCCTTGGATGATGACAATGAAGACACTCGCAACGATCTGCCTGGGATGCTCGATTTTTATTTGTGATCGACATGTTGAGGCGGAGGAACCGGTAGAATCTGATTTCAGCCATTCGGTAACGACCAGCAAAAAACCATGGACCCACACGAGGTTCCTTGATAATCCGGAGCACTTCCAGTTCGCCATTGTCTCCGACCGGACCGGCGGTGTCCGCCGTGGTATTTTTCCCAAAGCGGT
Organism: uncultured Verrucomicrobiaceae bacterium; assembly: GCA_963933075.1. Lineage (GTDB taxonomy): Bacteria > Verrucomicrobiota > Verrucomicrobiia > Verrucomicrobiales > DEV007 > CACIUL01. The sequence goes on from CAWVVE010000384.1 coordinate 2,958, forward strand.
CAGGAAACTCAATGAACTGCAGCCTGAGTTCGTGATGAGCGTGGGGGATCTCATTACCGGCGGGGCCAAGCAAACCAAAGAGTCGGTGCTGCTCAAGCAGTGGCAGGAATTCAATGGATTTATCAAGGGCTTTGAGATGCCGTTCTTTTATTTGCCGGGCAACCATGATGTCAGTAATGAGGTTGGCGACCGGGTATGGGACAGGCTTTACGGGGTCCGGTACTATTCTTTTGTCTACAAGGATGTCCTTTTTCTCTGCCTGAATACACAGGATGGTCCGGGCTGGAGACCACCATCCCTTGGAAACGAGCAAATCAAGTGGGCTGCCGAAGAGCTCAAGAAACACAGTAAGGTGCGATGGACCATGGTTTTCATCCATCAGCCGCTGTGGCT
>CAWVVE010000385.1:0-3340 GCA_963933075.1 uncultured Verrucomicrobiaceae bacterium
ACACCCTCGGGAATGAGATCCTTGATCTTTTCCCTGGTTTCCTTCTCAACCCAGCCATTGATGATGCCGCGAGCCACTTCCGGCTTGCCGTAGTCCAGTCCCTGGCCGGCTGAATTATAATTTTTCACGATTAAATCAACGTAGCCCTGCCGGAATGGATAGCTCTTGTGCGGCCACAGGGCATTGGCAATTGCCAGTTCCACCCCACCTTTCACTCCGGCTCCCTGCAGGCCCGAGGCAAGCCCTGAAAAGGCGGCGTGCAGCTCATCCTGCGGCAGGTTGAAATCAAGAGCCCTGGCCATTTCAGCTGCCGTTGTGCCCCGCGCCCCGGCATAGGTCATGGCCAAGGCGGTGGAGATGCTGTAAGGCGAAAGGAACAGGTTGCCTTCCTCGTCGTTCAACTGCTGGTAAAGCTTGAGTGCAAAACGGTTATTGCCTGCGGCAACAGCACTGATATCAGCAGGTGGCTCAGCTCCTGCGGGCAGCACGGCAAGCGCAGATACGGTAACCAGGAGGGCAACACCTCTGGCGGTAAATTTTATAAGTTTTCTGTTCATGTCTTGTTCTGATTCCGGTTGTTCGCTTCTTCAGGATGCCCCTGCAATTTCACCTAATAACGAGGCCAGCGGTGTTTTATTAGAACTTTGTTGCAACCCAACCGCTCTGTATTGCGGACAGCGCGATACAAGCCGGGACATCACGGATGGAAACCAGACATTGTTGCTTCCGCAATGCCCGGCAAGAAGCCTTGCCATGAGTCTCATTCTTCATGCCTTAAATGCCACACCATTGAACATGGATGCCCGCCGGTTACCGGCCCGGGAATACCCTTATTTTGCCGCTGCCAACGCGTCCTCAACGGCGGTAATGAATTCTTTTGAGTCAGGCTTCGTCCGCGGCGAAAAACGTGCCCTGACCTCACCGTCCCTGCCGACAAGGACTTTCTCAAAGTTCCATGAGATACCCCCCTTGCCCTTTGGTTTTGCATCACTGGAAACCAAGTACCGATAAAGTCCGCAGATCCCCTTGCCCTTGACCACCACCTTGGAGAACATCTCAAAGCTGACGTCATACTTCTCTTTACAGAAAACACTGATCTCAGAGTTAGTCCCGGGCTCCTGCTTGCCGAACTGGTTGGCGGGAAAACCCAGCACCCGTAGGCCTTTGCCGTTGAATTTCTTGTGCAGCGCCTGCAGTTGCTCATACTGTGGTGTAAGCCCGCACTTGCTGGCAACATTCACAAAAAGCACAACACTGCCCTGGTAAGCGGCAAGATCAACCTCCTTGCCGCCGATATCCTTAGCCTTGAAGCGCAACGCACTGCCAACTTTCTCATTGCCTGTGGCCGGGGTAGCAGAACCTTCCCCGGCAGAAACAAAGGGGGAAATGCACAAGGCCAGGATATTCGTGTATAGGATGGAAAATTTCATGCCCTTAAACAACCGATATATCAAACCCTTTGCAATGAAAAACCAACAATCGGGACATCAACCCGCCTGTAAGTCCCTCCATTGTTGCATCCTTCCCCTGAAGACCTTATCCGGTTATTGTGATCGTCATTGAGAATGCCGCAGGCATGTGCCGCCATACAAGCGGCAAGCCGCGTGTCCTGGTCCCGACCATGGGTGCGCTGCATCCCGGACATGGCAGGTTAATCGGCCATGGGCGCGACCTCGCCGGCCAGGACGGGTTGCTCATCGTGTCCATCTTCGTTAATCCCACACAATTTGGTCCACAAGAGGATTTTGAAGCCTACCCCCGCGCGCCTGGTGCAGATCAATCCCTGTGTAGCGCCGCCGGCACCGACATTCTCTTCCTGCCAACAGTGGCGGAAATGTATGATGACGTTGACAGCCCTGGCCTCACCGCCGATGCCGAACTCATCAAAACCCTGTGCGGTCCTGCTCGTCCCGGACATTTCGACGGGGTATGCACGGTGGTTGAAAAACTCTTCAGGATGATAAAACCCGACATTGCCGTGTTCGGGAAAAAAGATTATCAGCAACTCGCAGTCATCAGGAAAATGACCCTGGACCTAAAGCTCCCTGTCAGGATCATCGGAGCGGAAACCGTGCGGGAGGAAGATGGACTGGCCATGAGTTCACGGAACCGTTACCTGAGCCCGGAACAGCGTTCTCAGGCCCCGGCAATATACAAGGCACTGCAAAAGATAAAGGACCATCGTGCCCCGGAAGCCTCTGCAAGAATAAAGAGTGCACGCGACATCCTCGCCAGGGAATCCCCTCTTGGAAGAATCTCCTATCTACAGGTCGTGGATCGCCGGACCATGCAGGAAATCAAGACCATTGACCGGCCGGCGCTTGCCGCCACGGTAGTGAACTTTGGTAAGGCAAGGCTCATTGACAACATTGAAATAGGCCCCATCCCCTAGCCGATTACTGATTCAGGAAGCCAATCATCAGGTGGCAACAGGCGGTGCCGGGGTGATCTAATTTTCCGGTATCCACAGGCCACCTGTCGAATAACTGCAGGAAAAAGCTTCCTGTCATGGGAAATCATGGAGCATGGGAAATATCGCAACCCAACGGGCCTGAACAAGGAGCCCTTACAAGAAAGTAACTCCCCCCCGCCGGAAGAGTTTGAATAGATGGTCGGAACACCCTATTTATCTTGCCAAATGCAGGATAAAAAAAGAAGCAGGGACCTCATGTCCTGTTAATGCCATCCCGCCGTTTCCTCTCACATGCGCGAATACGACTTTATCGTTCTCGGGACTGGCATATCCGGCCTGAGCTTTGCCCTCAAGGCAGCCGCACACGGAAGGGTGGCTGTCTTGACCAAGCGCAGCCCTGAAGTGTCCAACACCGCCTGGGCGCAGGGCGGAATCTGCTGCGTGGCCGATCCACAGGATTCCTTTAATGCCCACATTGCCGACACGGTGGACGCCGGCGCAGGCCTGTGTGAGGAAGCCGTGGTGAACACCATCGTCAGGTCGGCACCTGCGGCTATCGAGGAGATGATCGCACAGGGTGTGAACTTTGACCGTGAGCCGAACGGCAGTTTCTCACTCGGCAGGGAAGGAGGCCACACGCAACGACGTATCCTGCACGCCCGGGACACCACGGGAAGGGAAATCTCCGAGAAACTCCTGTCGGCGGCAAGGCGCGAGGAAAACATCGAGATCCTGGACAATCACTTCGCCATCGACCTTGTCACCACCGCCAAGCTTGGCTTCAAGGGAGAGAACCGCATCGTCGGTCTCTATGCGCTGGACGAGGCTAACGACAAAATCATCACTTTCCGCTCCGACCGGGTCATCCTCTGCACCGGCGGCTGCGGGCGTGTTTACCTTTACACGACAAACCCGAAGGGAGCCACC
>CAWVVE010000386.1:0-3339 GCA_963933075.1 uncultured Verrucomicrobiaceae bacterium
TTCTCGAGGGAGAAGGGGGCGCGCAGCAGATATTCGGCGAGTTGGCGGCGGCCTTCCGCATTGTGGGCGGCAACGGGCTTGTTGCCGGCGTCGAGGCTGAAGCCGCTGTGTTTCCAGTTCAGGAGCTGGCGGCTCACTTCCATAGAAGACACAGCCTTTTTCCAGCTCCAATTTGGGAACTGATCCGCCCTCTTGCCTGCCCCAGGGGACCGGGAGAGGCCTTTTCCCGAAAACTTATTTCGCTCTTTTGGAGAAGGTGAATTTTAAAATTCCAGGCAACCTGGGAGAGCACCTGTTAGACCTCAAGTCATATGGTCCCGTTTGCGGTTTTTGCGTTTTTTCGGTCGTCAAACTGCCAGATCCTGCGCTCGGCTGCGTCTCACTGCGCTTTAATTCCCCTGTTTTCGCAGGGTTTGTCGATTCCCACTTAAACCTACCAGATTCAGGTTCTGGTGAGTGAATAGCTCGTGGAGGTTCGAGGCCTCTCGTGCGCATTACTTGGTCGGATAGTTACTGGCAAGGTCGTGGCTCGGTGTAAACTGTCGGGCGGTTTGATGTTGATTGCCGGGAATTGAGGAGATGCGCCAGAAATTGCTTGGTGTCCGCTGGAGGTAGAAGTATGGGATGGGACCAATGCATAGACTTTTCCCTTTCTTGCTCGTTTTATCATCGGCCATCAGTTCAGTTGTCGGCACTCCCGACTTCAGGATCGAGCCTGTTCCCGGCGGCAAGCATACCGTTTTCCGCAAGCAGTTTACCCAGCATATCGATGTCTTTGGCGTTCACCTCTTTGGCACGGCTGGGACACCACCCGGGAAACTCCGCCATGCGGCCATCATCATGGCCGAATATCTGGACAACGATGAGGACGGAAAGCCGGATAATCCGGAGGTCCTGGCAACGATGCTCAAGCGAAATGCCTTTCTTGTGATGGCCGAGAATGAGCGTGCCATGGACCGCCTTGATCACGATATATTCCAAGAGGCCGGGTTTCATCATGGACAGGGCCAGTTTGCCACGGAGACCAATCCCGGAGGAAGGAGATTTGATGCCACCTTGGAGGAGGTGCTGCACCTGATTACGCATGAGGGTTATGCCAATACCTACCCGGAAATATTCGGTGAAAGGCCAGGCACGGAGTTGGCCAAGTGCCTTGACCGTGCCCGAGGTGGTCATTTCAGGCGGGTGCCCCGCCGCTACCCGGGGGGTGCGTGGTTTACCTATAATGATCGCAGTTGTGACTACGGCTGCCAGTGCACGGAGTATCTCTACTGGGCGATCACGTCAGTCCTGGGGGCCCAAAAGGCCGTGCATCGACGCGAGGACATTGCCCATGAGTGGAGGCTCTACAGCAGGGAGCTTGTCAGTAAAGGGGATCCCGGAATTTACAGGTTGATTACCAATCCCAAATATCGACTTCCCACCAAACTTCCGGATGGAGTTTACCGAGGTAGTAAAAAGAAATAGGACCGATGCTCAAGGATATATGCCGTAGGCTGCCGGTGACTGTGAATGGCCTGTTGGCGGGTCGCTTACAGGAACCTTTACCGGTGTGGGACAAAGTTGAGAATTGTCCAGCCTTGTTCCTCGTCGGCGATCATGAAGCTGACGTCGATAAAGACTGAACTTGGGAAACCAAAGGTTTTATCATAGGTGACGTCGATGCGTTCGGCTTTCCGGTCGATGTAGGATTTCAGGTGGTCGAGCCAGTCTTCCATTGTCCTGGGTTCGGGAGGTTCGAAAAAATTGGTGTCGATGGGTTCTACGGAGACGACCCGGTTGTTGCGGACGGTAACATTCCCATGCCAGAAAAACCATGACACCCCCCAGTTGACTTCCATTGAATAGCTATCGATTCCGGCCTTGCGCCAGGTATCGCGGGCGTTGAGGAATTCGCGCAACACAGGATCATCGGCGTCAAGGCGCCGGGCCCGGAAGAAACGGTTGGGTTGTCCCTGGTTTGGCATCGATGCCGCCGGCAGTTCAATCTCGAGGTTTCCCTCAACAGTTCTGTCTTCAATGAAGGCCAGGTCGTGCCAGGTATCGAGGTTAACCGATGACTGGATAATCCAGGGGTTTCTCTCATTGGATGGAGTGCCTGTAAGGCGGAATCGAAAGGTTTCATCCTGCAGGGTGAAATGGAGTTGGAGAGGGATACCCACATTATCCCCCGCTGTCGCGGGCTGGACGCTGAATGTGCACAGGAGAATCAGGAGAACAGTGATTGCGGATGGGTAAGTAATCCAATTCATAGTGCTGGGGAGTTTACTGTGGAGGGTGTGGGTTTGGTTGGTAGCGGAGGGAGTAATTTACTGTTCACCCATTAGTTTGGCAATGGTTGACTCCATGGCTTTGGCCCACGCGGCATAACCTTTTTCGTTGGGGTGGGTGCCGTCGGGGAGGAGCTCGTGGCGCAGTTTCCGACCATTGAGGAAAGTCCCGTTGATGTTCAGGTAGTAGACCCTCTTGAATTCATCGGGGAAATCACAGATGAAGTTGTTTACCTTCATGTTGATCTGGCGGGCTTGGTCTTCATCTCCGCCCCCCCGGGGGAAGATGCCGAGAACGAGAACCTTCGTGCTGGGGAGTTTCCGACGCAGCAACTGGACGATCAGGCGGATGTCATCAGCGGTGTAATGTGGTGGACTGCTCATGTGGTTATTGGTGCCGATCATCAGGACTGCGAGCTTGGGAGAAATTCCGTCGAGATTACCGTTTTCAAGACGCCAGAGGACATGCTCGGTGCGGTCACCGCTGATGGCGAGGTTGACCGCATTGCGTTTGCCGTAGTGCTCATCCCAGACCGACTTGCCGGTCGTGTCCCACCAGTGGGTGATGGAATCTCCGATCATGAGGAGATCAACGTTGCCCTTCTTCACGCGCTTGTTCATGGCCTCATGGCGTTGCAGCCAGGCCTTCTTGTGCCAGCGGGGCTCGGGGCGTGCCGAGATGATCCGGCCCTCGACCGGCATGCGCCAGGTGGGAATGCTGACCTTGTCGTAGGTGACGGTGGTGGTCACGTCCTTGAGTTGAGAGCAGGCGGGCAGACCAACATAGAAGCTATGCCCCATGTCGAGTTCGACGGAGCCGAGTTCCTTCCACTTGAAACCGTCGCGCGACATGAAGCCGGTGAAGGTATTGCGAAAGCGGATCAATCGCACCCAGTAAGGCGTGCTCAGGCGGTTCTTCTTGATCACGTGAGCCTCACTGAGTTGCCTCGGATTTCCGGTGGTTGTCTCACCTCCTTTTTCGCTTCGCGAGACAAGGGCGCCGCTCCAGTGCGGAAGCAGCAGGACCGAGGCGTGCGGGGAATTGGCATCGAGGGTCTTGCGCATCATT
>CAWVVE010000387.1:0-3319 GCA_963933075.1 uncultured Verrucomicrobiaceae bacterium
CTGGTTGGCTTCGAAATAATCCTGATGATAGTCCTCGGCCGAGTAGAACTCACACACCTTGGTGATTTCAGTGACAATAGGATTTCTGAATTTTCCGGATTTATCTTTCTTTTCCTTGGACGTAGCCGCTGCCTTTTTCTGTGTCTCGCTGTGATAAAAGATCGCGGATCGATATTGTGTGCCCTCGTCTCTTCCCTGGCGGTTCAGTGTGGTCGGGTCGTGCAGTTCCCAGAAGACTTCGAGCAACTGCGGGAATGAAAGCTTTTCCGGGTCGAATTTCACCCTGACAATTTCCGCATGACCGGTGGCTCCGGTGCATATTTGCCTGTAGGTGGGATTTTTTATTATGCCGCCCATGTAACCCGACTCGACTGACTTCACCCCCTTGATACGCTCAAGTACTGCTTCAATACACCAGAAGCAACCGGCGCCTAGATCCACGGTCTCCAGCTTGGCGCTTTCGTCCTTGGAATCTTTTTTCTGGGTAACAGGTTCTATGGGTCTCACTTTTTTTCCTCCAATGAATGCCGGGCCGGCAATAACCAAAGCAGTTGCCGCGAGTATGAGAGCAGTAATTTTTGAGGCTTCTCGGATCATGGTTCTCGGATATATGGTTTAATATCTCAGCAGGTCGCCTTTAAGTCAATGCAACCTAAGATATCCATAATACTTGGCAAAATAGGGATTTAGGGCACCTAGTCTAGTCACATGAAAGTTTTTTTCCTTTTAATCGTCCTCGGATACGGGGTGGCATTTGTTAATGCCGGGCAGAATGCCCGGGAAATGACCAAGGAGGTTGAGGGGCAGAAGTTAGGCTATTGGTTGCATGTCCCGGAGGGTGAAGCGCCTGTTGATGGATGGCCTGTGTTGCTGTTTCTTCACGGTGCGGGAGAACGGGGCGACAACCTGGATAGGGTAAAGGTACATGGCCCCCCCAAGCTGATCCAAAAAGTTGATGAGCTCAAAAATGCGGTTGTGATTTCTCCCCAGTGCCCAAAGGAGAGCTGGTGGATCGCGAAAACGCTCATGCAGCTCCTGCGTGAGGTGATGGACGGGCTGGGGGGGAACGTTGATTCCAACCGGGTTTATGTCACCGGGCTCAGCATGGGTGGTTATGGCAGTTGGGACCTGATATCGAAATACCCTGATTTCTTTGCGGCTGCGGCACCTATTTGTGGGGGTGGTGATATTGGCAGGTTAAACCTTAACCTTGGTGACAAGATCAAACGGAGTTTCAGGATTGAGGACCTTAAGAAAGCTGAAAATATTCCTGTCTGGGTATTCCACGGGGAGAAGGACGGGGTGGTTCCACAAAAGGAAAGTGAGATCCTTGTTGCTGTCCTCAAGGCTGCGGGGAGCAAGAGGGTTAAGTTCACGTCCTATCCCGGAGTGAATCACGACTCATGGACCCGTACGTATGCCAATCCGGAATTCTACAAGTGGATATTCTCACAATCAAAAAAAGCGGGAGGCAGGATCAAGGTTTTCCTGCTTGCCGGCCAGTCAAATATGGAAGGCCAGGCTGTGGTTGACCTTGACCATGAGAAGTACTATAACGGTGGCAAGGGCATCCTGACCACTGTCATGATAAAGCCGGAGAATGTTACCGGGTATGCGCACCTGAGGGATTCTGAGGGTAACTGGACAGTCCGTGATGACGTGTTTGTCAGGGAAGTAATACGTGAAGGCAAAAAGGTCCTGCATGGTGGGCTTTCCATCGGCTATACCGGCTACGGAGACAGTCATCATTTTGGTCCTGAATTGCAGATCGGGCATCGGCTTGGTGACCGTTTTGCGCAACCCGTGCTGTTGATTAAAACCGCCTGGGGAGGGAAAAGCCTGCATAGGGATTTTCGTCCTCCCTCAGCCGGCGGAACAACCGGCGAATATTACACGAAGATGCTGGCTGATTATCATGATGGCCTTAAGCGTATTCCCGAGGAGTTTCCCGGATTGGCGGGGAGCAAGCCCGAATTATCAGGGTTTATCTGGTTTCAAGGCTGGAATGATATGTTCGACGACCAGGCACGGGCCGGTTATGAGCAGAATTTGGTCCACCTGATCAGTGATCTTCGGAGGGATCTTGAATCTCCCGGTTTGCCGGTTGTTGTTGGTGAACTGGGTAACGGTGGCGAGGATGCAGGGCAATCCATGCAGATAATACGCACTGCTCAGGCTGCTGCCTGCAGGCGTCCAGAACTTGGCGGCAACGTGCGCTTTGTAAAGACCACCTCATTTGCCCGTGCGGCGAAGGAGTCTCCCAATGTCGGCCATGGGCATCACTGGTTTGGCAATGCTGAGAGTTACTTCCTCGTTGGTGATGCGCTGGGAGCGGCAATGGTGGAACTGCTGCGGGCAAAGTAGCTGCATTATTTCGTGGAAGCCCATTTGTTGTTCCAAGAGGACGTGTAATAGCGCATGGAAGGCATTCATTATGCGGGTCCGCATTTACCGTTCTGGCAAGCCGGCACGCCGTTGTCCCCGCATGGTCCATGACGGACACCAACCGATTCCAAAAAGAGGGGAATCAAAGCGTGGAAATTGCCCGTTTTTAACGGGCTGTATTCAGTGTCCAGTGGTTGCCGGAGATCCCCAGTCCAAGTGTTCCTGGTCCCGAGGCATACATGATTAACCTGTGCCCGTCACTATACCACCACGCCCTGTGCGCCGCTGCAGCGGCAGGGTTACCCACAAAGATGCATTCCCCTCTTGGGCTACCGGTGAATCCTGCGCGCCTGGCCCTAATGGTGAAGGTGCGGGTCTTGGAGGTGAGCCCTGTGTGGGAGAAGTAATCGTTGGTTGCCATGTCTATTGAGTGATCGCGGCATCCACGGCTTAAGTCCTCCTCAAGGCGAAGTGGGGTCAGGTCCATGGCCGAGCGTTGGTCATTGAGTAATGTTGCAAAGCGTCTGTGGGCACTGTCGGTCCAGTTGCAGTCAGCGTTGTGCTTGGCTACTGCCGCTCTCGCAAGGGTCACCTGTTTGGTGTATTCAAGGGAGTCCATGATACTGACAAACTCCTCAGCCCTGCCGGCTTTACGCAGGATTTCAACAAGGCTGATCCTGTCCACGGTTTCCTTGTCATGACACCATGCCCGTTCGCGGTTGATTTCCGCGAGGATGCCCATGAGGGCATCAAGCGGCGAGAAATTATGGCGCCTGGCCCGCTCAGCACGGGACTTGAGCCGGGAGTAAAGCCGGGAGACTTCAGCAAATTCATCGTCCATTTCTTCATGCCTTTGCTTGTATTCCTGGGGTTGCTCTGTTTTCCAGTTGGTATGTACCATTGCCCTGGCTGGAACCATGACCTCATGCCAGTT
>CAWVVE010000388.1:0-3308 GCA_963933075.1 uncultured Verrucomicrobiaceae bacterium
CAAGGCCCTCAAGTTCTTCAATTAAGCGATCGCCGTATGCGGTGATACGCAGCATCCATTGGCGCATGGGCTTGCGCTCAACCGGGTGGCTTCCGCGTTCGGATTTTCCCTGAATAACCTCCTCATTGGCGAGCACGGTGCCCAGTGCCGGGCACCAGTTAACAGCAACCTCGTCGATATATGCCAGGCGGCGAGAGTTGATATATTGGTTACGTTCCCCGGCGCTTTCCCCGGGGAAATCCTCCTCGCGACTTTTGATGAGTTGCTCTATCGGCCTTGCGGCTTTGTCCTGCGTGTCAAAATAACTGTTATAGAGTTTGAGGAAGATCCATTGGGTCCAGCGGTAATACGAAGGGTCAGTGGTGTTTATTTCGCGATCCCAGTCATAGGAAAATCCGATGCGCTTTAATTGTGCCTTAAAATACGAAATGTTTTTCTCAGTGGTTTCACGGGGGTGCACGCCATGTTCAATCGCATACTGTTCAGCGGGAAGGCCAAAGGCATCCCATCCCATGGGGTGCAGGACATTGAAGCCCTGTTTGCGCTTGTAGCGCGAGATAATGTCTGTGGCGGTATAGCCTTCCGGGTGGCCTACATGTAATCCCTGGCCACTGGGGTAGGGAAACATGTCGAGGGCATAATACTTTGGCTTTTGGGGATCAAATTCCGGGTCGCCTGGATTGGAAGCACGGAAGGTTTTCTGTTGATCCCAGAGATTTTGCCATTTGGCTTCAATCTCGTCGAAGGGGTATTGTTTACGACGCTCAGACATTAGGTTAGCAGTGCTGTGTTATTTAGGCCTAAATTTCGAGATAACCATATAATTTTTATGCCAAGGACCCTGCGTTTGGTTGTTGCCAGCGGCAATGCCCACAAGACTGCCGAGATTCGCCGTATTCTGGGTAATTCTGTGACCTCGGTGGAGGATTTATCCGCCCATCATGAAATCGGCGAGATTGAGGAAACAGGCTTAACTTTTGAAGAGAATGCCGCGATCAAGGCACTGACAGTCGGCAGGGCTCTGGGGGACAAGTCATGGGTGCTTTCTGATGATTCAGGACTGGAGGTTGATGCGCTTGGCGGGAAACCCGGGGTATATTCCGCACGCTATGCGGGTGCAGAAGCCAGCGATGCGGACAACAGGGCGAAGCTGCTGGAGAAAATGGCCGGGATAGATGGCGAGGAGAATTCCCGGTCTGCCCGTTTTCGCTGTGTCATGGTGTTGGCCCGCGGCGGGCAGAAGTTGGCGGTTTTTGAAGGGGCCGTTGAGGGAGCTATTGCCGGAATTGAGAACGGCGAACAGGGATTCGGGTATGATTCACTCTTTATTCCGAATGGGTATAGCGAGACGTTCGGGGAACTCTCTGCAGAAGTGAAAAACAGCATGAGTCACCGTGGCCGCGCCCTTGAGCAGTTCAAGCTATGGCTTGCCAAGCGAGACCTTCCAGATGAGAACGGATGCTCTAATCATGTCCGGAATCAAAAGAAGGAAGAATGGGAGACGTAGAAGTGCCAGACGAACTGCCCTGCGAGAAATGCGGGGAAATGACAGCCTAAAATGGGCTCATCGGAGCCAAGTTGTCATGCAAGCATTGCGGGACACCAAGACCCCACACCATGAGGGGAGCAACCGGTCGCGGATCGCTCATCTTCCTGATTTTTTTCGTGGTGGCAATCCTGATAGTCTTGATTTTCAAACCGGGCGACGCATCCATTCTGATCTTCTTTCCAATATTTCTTCTGATTTATCTCATCCTCTTTGCCCGGTTTGTCATTGTGGGGCTGAGGATGAAAAGGGAGGCGAAGAAAAAATCTGCGCAGGAAAACCATCTCCATCAGGAATAAATCGCCGGCTTAGCCAAAAGAGAGCCGGGTTGTGGAAGGCCCGATCTTGCCGCGCACAAAAATTAGTGCATTTTACCCAAAGGGCTGATCGTGCCGGCAAAAGTTGCGGGTTGAAGGAGAGGTATAATTCCTGTTAGTGTAACCGGATGCTTGCCCGGATGCGTTTACAACAGTTGATCTTCATGGTGGCCGCATGTCCTGCCGCCTATATCGGTTCCGTGAAGGGCGATGATTGGCCGCAGTGGCGTGGGGCGCAGCATGATGGCATTGCCGATCCGGCCCAGAAGCCACCCTTAAAGTTCAGTGCGACGGAAAATGTCCGCTGGGTAGTTCCAATCCCGGGGCGGGGTCATGGCTCCCCAACGATTTATGGTGATCGTATTTTTCTGGCTGCCGCGGATGAAGCGGCACGAAGGCAAACACTCATCTGTCTTGACCGGGCTACCGGGAAGAGCCTCTGGAGCAGGGAGGTGCACCGTGGCGGTTTTCCCAAGAAATCCAACAAGAAGGCGAGCCAGGCCTCATCGACGCCCGCCTGCGACGGCAAAAGGGTCTTTATCAATTTCTTGAATGCCGGGGCGGTCTATACCACAGCCTTTGATCTCAATGGCAAGCAGCTCTGGCAAACGAAGATAACCGATTACATTCTTCACCAGGGATTTGCCACATCCCCTGCCATCTATAAATCGCTGCTCATTGTGTCGGCTGATAACAAGGGAGGAGGCGCAGTGTGTGGATTGGACAGGACGGATGGCAGTGTTGCCTGGAGGATTGACCGCCCGAAGTATCCCAACTACGCGTCTCCTGTCATTTACCGCATCAATGATATCGACCAGTTGATCTTCCAGGGTTGCAACCTGGTTTCAAGCTATGATCCCGCCAATGGCAAAAAGCGGTGGCAGGTAAAGGGTGCGACCACCGAGTGCGTCAGCTCAATTGTCACTGATGGAGTTCACGTTTTTACCAGTGGCGGTTATCCGCGCAATCATGTCTCGGCTATGAAGGCGGATGGGTCGGGGGAGGTTGTCTGGGAGAATATCAGCCGGGTCTACGTGCCTTCAATGCTGGTGAAGGACGGTTATCTTTTTGCCGTTATGGACAGTGGCAATGCCATGTGCTGGCAATCTGATACCGGTAAACAGATGTGGAAGGAACGCTTGAACCGCACGACGAGCGCGTCACCGGTTTTGGTCGGCGATCGTATTTATGCGGTGGATGAACAGGGCAATTTTTCTGTTTTCAGCGCAGACCCCAAAAATTTCAAGGTCCTGGCAAAAAACAAGCTGGGGGACCAGGTATTTGCCACGCCGGTTTTCTGCGGGGGCCGGATTTATGCCCGTGTTGCCGAGAACACCGGGGGTGTTCGGCAGGAAAGGCTCTACTGCATTGGTGAGAAGTAGAGCTTACCCGGCAGGGGTGGCAGGCACTCAGGCAAGGACCTGCTTAACGACCTTGCCGTGGAC
>CAWVVE010000389.1:0-3295 GCA_963933075.1 uncultured Verrucomicrobiaceae bacterium
ATGGGGATGCACGTTTATCACCCGTCACGCCTCACTCAGTGCGGGGCATTTCTGCTGGTATCATCACTCAACCTGCCCATGCCCCCTATCAACCAGCTAGGGAACACGCAGTGCCCGTTGCGCTTCACCCTCTTGCTCGCCTCCTGCCTTTGCCGCAGCTTCTGCTGACTGAGCAGTTACCTTCTCCCTGTAGCCGGGCAGGTAATAGGCATCTCTATCGATGGCAAAAGACCAACTAACAAATTGCGCCTTGTCTTCCCCTGTCCTGCTCATTGACAGGCTGACCATGCACTCCCTTGTCCGCAATGCACGCGTGACATCCCACAAGACGACTCCTCGCTTTGGGTAATAAACCACGGGAACGCTGCCAAACCCGCTGACTTTCATCACCAGTGAGTCGGGATCGATTCCTCCCAATTTGGATATGTCAGCCCAAATCGTCGGCATACGGTCTGCAATTTCAGATTTGTGCTCAGGCCAGACTTTGACCTGTGGCTGTTCATTCTGCCCTGCCGCTCCAGGCTTGAGCAGGTTGCCACCCCCGGAAATACCGCTAACGCCATTAAAGCTGGTAGCAGCCCGCCAATTCAAATCATTGTTTCCATGGATGATATACCTGGGAAGTTCCATCAGATTCATCCCGTAACCCGCCTTGGCACCATTGACTGTCACCGCAGAAGTATAACCAGCCTCAATCGCCTTGCCGATGACTTCCTGACTGTATTCGCCATAGGGGTAAGAAAAGCTTGTCACCTCAAACCCAAAACGTTTTTCCAGTTTTTCCTTGGATCCTTTCAGCTCCTTCAACAACCATTTTTCATAGTGTTCCTGCGAAGAAAATTTCTTCCGGGCTCTGACAAGGAAATCATGCGAAATGCTGTGGCTCCCAAGCTCACCGCCCGCATCCATCAATGCCCGAACCTCCTCATCAGCCAACGTGCGTCCACTGCCTCCCAAAAAATTCGTGTACAGGTAGAATGTGAACGGGTAGCCGAACTCCTTCAGGATAACCAGGGCTTCGCTGAATAGGTCCCTATACCCGTCATCAATGGTAATGACAACGCATTGGCGAGGAATTTGCTTCTCTCCACTCCTCCACGCCATGTAATCGGAAAGCGGAATTACCGAGATTCCGGCCTCATAAAGCGCGCGCATCTGTTCACGAAACTGTGGGACACTGATACGCATTGCCGTCGGACTACCCCGAGCAATGAACTGATGGTAGCCAAGGATGGAAACCTTAGAACTCCTGTCGATGATCGGCTCGGTTCCATTAACCGCAATCGGCAGCGGTTCAGGCGTCATATCAACCTCGACAAGAACCTCCTGAGGCGGGGAAGGCTCCTGCGTCTGCTCCCTGGGCTTATCACACCCCCCCCCAAGCAGGCAGGCACAAGAAATAGCCACCATTACTCTTAAACTGCCTTTAACCTGCATGCCTGTGATGTGTGAGAAAAGCCAACCCTAAACGAGGTAAACAGCCCATGCAAAGCGGCGCTCCATAAAAGCTAAGTTTTCTTAAAATAAACTCCATCAATTAGTGCGGAAAATACCCCACAAAGAGGTTCAGGCATCTGTGCCACAGCCACATCTTCCACAGAATTAATGCCTTGCCAAGATATGTGGTGTCGGGATGGATTTGTCTTGTGCTTGCAAGCCCTTTCCTCATAAGGTAAGCACTTGCTGACAATCCTTATCCCCGCAATATAAAACTATCCAACACCTATGCGTCTCAAGTCGCTGAAACTACACGGTTTCAAATCATTCGCCAATCGTACCGACTTCGAGTTCCACCCGGGAGTAACTGGCATTGTTGGGCCCAACGGCTGCGGAAAGTCCAACGTGGTGGATGCAATCCGCTGGGTTCTTGGTGAAACCTCCGCAAAGGCCCTTCGCGGCGGAGAAATGGCCGATGTCATCTTCAACGGTACCGACAAGAGAAAACCTGTTGGCATGGCAGAGGTTACCCTGACACTTGCTGACTGCGAGGAAACCCTTGGCCTTGATTACAACGAGGTGGCATTCACGCGGCGAGTGTTCCGCGATGGCAAATCCGAATACCGCCTGAACGGCAACCTCTGCCGCCTCAAAGACATCCATGAAATCCTGATGGATACCGGGATCGGCCGTACCGCTTACTCAATCATGGAGCAGGGCAAGATTGATATGCTGCTTAGCTCAAAACCCGAAGACCGGAGAACCGTCTTTGAGGAAGCTGCCGGTATCACCAAATTCAAGAGCCAGAAGAAAGAAGCTCTGCGTAAGCTTGAATACACTGAAGCAAACCTCCTGCGAGTCACTGACATCATCGAGGAAGTTAAGCGCCAGATCAACTCCCTGAACCGCCAAGCCAACAAGGCACGGCGTTATCAGGAACTGCTTACCGATGTCAGGGTGCTCGATGTCCATTACAGTCACCGCCAGTTCATCGAACTCGACGGCGAGAAAAGCGAGCTCGCCAACTCAATCCAGTCACTGGGAACAACAATCTCCGACTCTCAATCACAAACTGTGGAGAAAGAAAAAGCGATTGTGGAAGCCCGTGATTCTCTTGCAACCCTGGAGGCAGAAATTGCCACCAGACGCGAACAGCTTATTGAAACACAGAGCCGGATCAACTCGGCTCAAAACCGAATTGGGTTCAACGAGGAAAGGCAACTGGAACTGCAGGAACTCATAGGCCAGAATTCAGAGGACCTCGCCAAGACCCACTCCACTCTCGGCAAGGAAGCATCGGAGCTGGAAGTAACCGCGGATGCCCTCCAGAGGGTAACTGAAAATCTGGCCCGCCAGAGACAACAGTTCGCAGAGCAGGAAAATATCAATGGTAGTTTAAAAACCAAACGCGTTGAGCTGGAAAGCGAATTGCTGGCTCTCTCGCAAGAAATCACCACAACTGAAGCAAGTATCGCCGAGGTTCGGGCAGAATTAGGAGCCTATTCGACCCAGAGTGAAAGCAACAGAGAGCGCGAAGGACACCTCAACGGTGAAATTACCAGCCTGGAGAAAGAACACGCTGAGCGCCTCGCGGAATCAACATCCTTGAAGGATCAGCTAAGTGCTGCGGACAAATCCCTCAACGACAATGAATCCCACCTGACTCTGGCGGAAAAGGATTACCAGTCTACATGCAATGACAGCACCCGCTGTGCCAAGGAACTTGCCGACTTGCACCTTGAACTGGCGGAAAAGGAATCACGACTGGAAGTTCTCAAAGCCCTCGTCGCCGAGGGTGAAGGCTTGGAATCAGGTACTCAGGCGGTTCTCAGCGGACTCAATGAGGATGAAATTCACA
>CAWVVE010000390.1:0-3289 GCA_963933075.1 uncultured Verrucomicrobiaceae bacterium
TCACCGCCTGAAGCCTTGACGATATCTCCAAAGCCCTGTGCCTTGCTCTGCAAACTGGCAAGCGTTCCGCGGGCCTCGGCTTCCATGACTGCCTGAATGCCGTCTGCCTCACCCTTCTTCAATCGACGAATTTTCTCGGCATCAGCCTCAGCCAGGGTTTCAATCTTTTGTTTTTCAATTTCCGCGGGCACAACAACGTTGGCGTATTGGGTTGCCTTTTCCCGCTGCGCGCGAACGGTTTCCGCTTTTTGCTCAGATGAGTAGGCTTCCTCAAGTGCCTGGGCCCCCTTTACCTTCTCCGCTGCTGTCGCCAGGCGTTCCGCTTCTGCCTCCTGCTCACGGCGCGTAGCATCGGATTTAGCCACCTTGATTTTCGCAACGTTTTCCCCTTCAACAGCCGTCGCCTTGGCGGCGGCAACCTGCACCCGCTGCTCCCTCTCGGCGTTGTTCGCGCCGATTTCACCATCCCTCTGCTGCTCGGCAACACTGACCTTTGCCTCATTGATAGCCCGTGCCGCAGCCTCCTTACCAAGCGCCTCAATATATCCGGACTCATCCGTGATGTCCTGAATGTTGACGTTAATAAGTCGCAGTCCGACCTTGGTCAGCTCAACCTCAACACCTGCAGTGATCTTCTCAATCAGCAAATCCCGGTCAGCGTTGATCGCTTCAATGTCCATGGTAGCAATAACCACACGCATCTGTCCAAAGATGATATCCTGCCCAAGCAGACGGATTTGCGTGAGATCAAGTCCAAGCAAGCGCTCAGCGGCATTTTCCATCACCCCCGAGTCCGTTGAAATACCAACGGTGAATGTAGAAGGAGTATTGACACGAATATTCTGCTTGGAGAGCGCACCCTCAAGCTTGATATCAATCGGGATCGGAGTGAGGTCGAGAAACTGGGAGTCCTGGATCACCGGCCAGACAAAAGATGCGCCACCATGGATACACTTGGAGGAACCTCCACCGCTGGTTTTACCGTAAATCACAAGTACACGGTCTGAAGGACAGCGCTTATAACGTGAAAAGAAGAAGATAAGTGTTCCCAAACCGACAACGATCAAGGAAACAATAAGTATTAACAAGAATGGGCTTTCGCTTTCTTCGTGCTGACCAAAAGATTGGGCTAAAAATGAGGCAATGTTGGTTATATTCATGGTATTAATTTTGAATGATTATTTATGTTGTTAATTGGCTTCTGACCCTGAACTTCCCGTAGGTTCATCAGAGTCTTTCATTGGTTTTTTGTCAAGTGTCTCGACAAGAACCGTTCTGTTGTCAACGAGCTCGGTAACCTGCACTGCAGTTCGATTCTCAATGCGCTCTTCACTGTCACTAAGCGCCCTTACCGTCGCCATGCGCTTTTGGACCAACACCTCTATTTGACCAATGCCCTGGCGGCGCGGTGGAATTGGCACATAGACACTGCCTATCTGGCCGATCGCGTTAGCGTATTCAATGGTTCCCTCTGAGCGAAGACTGTGCAACCAGCGCATCATTGCCACAAAACTCAGCAGGACGGCAACTCCCACAACAGTCGCAGAGATGGTGGCAAGGGTGAGCGAATGCCCTGCGTCCAGAACGGCAGCACCGGTCCAGCCAAATCCTGTAAAGAAGGCACCGATGCCACGAATCGAGAACATTCCGGTCGCCCCACCCTCGCCGACGTCGAGATCAAGGTCAGGAACATCAAAAGCACCACCCAACAGGAGGGCAATCATCTGGATTAATAAAACGGCGCTGGAAAGAATTCCACAGGTCACGAAATACGTCATTCCCGCGGGTTCCAAGTTTAACAACCAATCAATCATGTTTATATCCTTGGAGATAATCGCGTTACCGCCAAGCTGAAAATTTACCTATGTGGTAAGGTATATAGATATTAAGCAGTAAATTATAGTCGAGGCTATTACAAATCTGATGGATTTTTGTAATGCCGTATAAATACTGTCTGTGAGGCCTATCTCATTGCACATCATGAGCAGAAGTTCTCATAACTGACGAGAAGGCTCATATACTTAATATCAATATAATCATTGATGGAAACAATCATGGAGCTTCAACCGCCGAGCCAACCCGTAAGAGCCTTCCAGGTCTCCCCGCCAAGATAAATGCCGGCAATCCCTATAACGCCGGCAAGTGCAGGCGGCGCAGGCACTGGCAGTTTGATTGCGCTAAACAGTATGCCGACAATAAAGCCGGCGAGAAGGGCAAGTAATACAACAGACATTGGTTTACGGTTTTTCGGGGTTGGCATTGCGTGAAATTTTCGGTGCAATCGTCACTCTTCTGAGAAGTCTCGAACCTTATTGATCACATTTACAGGAAAAGAACACATGTAGGCACTTCTTTTCATGCGCTTGGGACAAGTGGTTCTTGAGCCGGAGGCAATCAATGTTTAAGGTCCAAACAATTAACAACAATTTTATAAACCTGATGAAAACACCAACACGTAGAAAATTCCTGAAGGGATCCATCCTCGGAGCAGCCGGAGCCAGTTCCTTCTGCAGTCTCCCGGCAAATGCTAAGCCAAAGGGCGCTAACGGCGACCTGCGCGTTGCCGTCATCGGTTGTGGCGGTCGTGGCGGCGGACACGTAAATGCCTGCCTCAACCAGAAGGGTGTTCGAATTGCGGCACTCTGTGATGCTGACTACAAGCGCAACGAGGGCAACTCAAACAATGTCGCCAAGAAACAGGGCTCAAAGCCGAAGCTTTATGAGGATTACCGCGAACTTTGTGCCGACAAGGACATTGATGCCGTAATGATAGCAACCCCTAACCACCTCCACTCACTGATTGCCATCCTTGCGGCACAAAACGGCAAGCACGTATATGTTGAAAAGCCTGTTTCCCACAACATCTGGGAAGGACGTAAACTCGTCGAGACATCCGAAAAATACGGCAAGAAGGGCGTCATCGTTCAGCATGGCATGCAACGCAGATCTGATACCGGATGGCGTGAAATCATGGAATGGATAAAGGACAAGCCCCTCGGCGAGATGCTCGTTTCGCGCGGTTTTTGTTACAAGCCCAGGAAAAGCATTGGCAAGGTTGACAAACCCCAACAGCCACCGGCAGAAATCAACTACGACCTTTGGTCCGGGCCGCGTGAGATTCTTCCAGTTCGTCGCGGACGTTTCCACTACGACTGGCACTGGCAACGCGCCTACGGAAACGGCGACATCGGCAACCAGGGCCCCCACCAGATGGACGTCGCCCGCTGGGCCCTTGGACAGGAGAAATGCGCACCGAATGTTCTCAGCATCGGTGGCCGCTTTGGCTATG
>CAWVVE010000391.1:0-3289 GCA_963933075.1 uncultured Verrucomicrobiaceae bacterium
CTGCCTTGGCCTGGGCAACCTGTTTGTCCGCCTCGGCCTGCTCGGTCTGCAGCTTGGCGCCTATATTCACGCCGACATCGACATCGGCGATATCAATGGAAATGATCTCAAAAGCCGTCGCGGCATCCACACCCTTGCCCAGCACCAGCTTGGAGATGTTGTCCGGGTTCTCAAGGACATCCTTGTGGGAGGCGGCGGAGCCAATCGAGGTGACAATGCCCTCACCGACCCGGGCGACAACGGTTTCCTCAGTGGCGCCGCCGACAAAGCGGTCGAGGTTGGTGCGCACGGTGACCCTGGCACGCACTTTCAAGGAGATGCCGTCGCGGGCAACGGCCTCGATCTTATCCTTTCCGGATGATGGGTTCGGGCAGTCGATGACCTTCGGGTTGATGCTGGTGCGCACCGCCTCAAGCACGGTCTTGCCGGTGCCTTTCACCGCGAGATCAATCGCACAGGCACGGTCAAAGTTCAGGGTGATGCCGGCTTTTTCTGCTGCGATCAGTGCCAGGACAACCTGGGAGACGTCACCGCCTGCCAGGAAGTGCGCCTCCAGTTGGTCGGTTGAGAGGATGAGTCCGGCCTTTGATGCGGCGATGCGGCTGTCGACGATGAGGGAGTTGGGAACCTTGCGCAGCCACATGGCGACAAGGGTTCCAAAGCCGACCGGGGCGCCTGAAACCTTGGCCCTCAGCCAGATCTTGAAGAACATCCCGACGATTGCAAGAAGCGCCAGGATGATGACCAGGATGATTCCGAGGATGACAAGGGTGACGGTGTCAGGGAGTGCAGCGAGTAACGAAGTCATGGTAGATTCTTATTTTTTGTGATTGAGATTAAGCTTTAAATATTTCATCAGGCAGGAAAAGGGATTTCCCGCACAAGGATCCTGCGCCCATTGACCTTGATCACCTCAATGCTTGAACCGCATTCAATGAAACCGGTCTCGGCAATAATGTCACATGTTTTTGGCAACCCCTTGATCTTGACCTTACCGGAAGGACGCAAGTCGGTGAGAGCGATGCCCC
This sequence comes from uncultured Verrucomicrobiaceae bacterium, assembly GCA_963933075.1. Lineage (GTDB taxonomy): Bacteria > Verrucomicrobiota > Verrucomicrobiia > Verrucomicrobiales > DEV007 > CACIUL01. The sequence goes on from CAWVVE010000391.1 coordinate 1,029, forward strand.
TTGAGCCGAGGCACTCCGTGGTCTCTTTGCCGGCGACCTTGTCTTGATTCCTCTTGGTGAGCACCAGAGCGCGACTGACGGGAATTCGATCAAAATATTTCAGCCAGATCCCGATAATCACTGCGCCGACCAGCAGAATGGATGCCGCTACCAATGCCTGCCCTGATATTCCCAGGGATTCAAGCTCTGCACTGGAAAAGGTAAGGGTAATTGCTGATATGAGGGCAATGATGCCGGCCAGGCCAAGAATCATTCCAGGAAGGATGGTTTCCAGGCAAATGAGGACAATCCCTGCAAGGGCTAGGAGTATAATCAAACTCATCGATCGGCAATCATGATATATTGAATGTGGGATTTGGCAGCTTTTTTGTCAAAGCCCGAAATGGAATGTTTGCATCCCTTAAGTGTGGATGCATGAAGGGCATTCGGAACACGCCGTTGCCGGTGATCGATGCTTGAGCGGCAGTCCTGGCACGGGTAAGCTGTCATATTTACGTGATAGCTCTTCATGCAGACTGATTTTGAGTTTTCCATTAATGGGGATATCCACCGTGGAGGAGGAAAGCCTGTGGAATATAGCCTGCTGGATTACCTGCGGGAAAACGCCATGATTTCCGGCGAGGATTTCCCCGGTAGGGGAACCTGCGGCCTGTGCTCGGTGTTGTTGGTGGATCGTGATGCCCGCCAGGGAGCGGTTCTGCGGCTTGTAAATGCCTGCGAGATGAAACTGCCAATGGTTGCCGGACGCGCAATCTGGACGGTTGATGGCATGCCGGGGGAGGAGGAAACACATTCATTGCAGGAAGCCCTCACGATTGCCGAACAATTATCCTGTAATTGTTCTGTTGGGAGATGCTCAATGGATTCCGTTGGAATGCACGGAAATAACGTAAAAAAACGAATGGTTCGGCCTTTGCTTCCGGAGGAGGGGAGTTTCTTTCGTGTAACGGGTTATTTGCCATTCCCCTCGGCACTCAAGCGCTTGCTGCAGGAGCAGAAAGACACTTCACATGCCAATTTTCTTTCTTCAGTGAGTGATGCGGATTTGGTGCCTGAATTTGCTTACAGGGATCCCTCAGGAAACCTGTTCTACAGGCCTGTGAACTTGAAGGGGGCGCTCAGGTTGTTGCAGGCCCATCCTGGTGCCAAAATCGTTGCCGGGGATACCTTATACCCTGATGCACAGCAAGGTCCATCGCCTGTCACGGAACCTCCGCAGGTGGTGGTTTCCCTGCAATCAGTGATTCAATTACGGGAAGTGTGCTTGGAGCGGGGGAAGTGGCAGATAGGCGGTGCGGTCACGATCAGGTCATTGTCTGATGCGCTGCGCGGGAAAATCCCGCTGATTGCCCGCATGGCAAGCCGCCTCGGCAGCTTGCAGGTGAGAAATCGGGCGACGGTAGGTGGCAACCTGGCCTTTGCGGCGCATGATTCGGACCTCGTCCCCGTGTTGCTTGCCCTTGATGCAGAAGTGTTGATAAGTGATCTCAGCGGTGAGCGTAAACTCATGCTCAAGGATTTTCTTGGAGGTGCTGCACGCGGTGCCCTCGGACGGGGAGGAATTCTCAAGAGTGTGCTGCTGGAGTGTCGAGAGTCAAATGCCAGTGACCAGGATTGCGGCAATTACTTGTCGGGGTTTTACAAGGTTACGCGGAGAAATTACAATGACAGGGCTATCATCTGCGGAGCCTTTGTGGTTGAAATCAACGATGAGGGGCGTGTGACCAGGTCGCGCCTTTGTTACGGGGGAGTATCTGCACATGCAATGCGGGCATACGCGGCTGAGGAGCTTTTGACTGGGGCGCTGTGGGGACCAAAGGTTGCAGGTCGGGTGGCAATCGCATTGCGGGAGGCATTTCCTGCGCAATCAGATCACCTGGCCGGTGCCGATTATCGCCAAGCCATGGTCAGCCAGTTATGGAGGAAGTTCTTTGCTGAGAACAGGACGCCATGGACATATGTCCCTGTGTCTCATGAACCGGGTTATTGCGTGCCTTCACTTGAAACGACCCAGGGAGTTGCTGAAGATGTCCAGCGTTAAGCCAGATTCCAGGGAGACTGGCCGGGCAGGTGCAGCGGAAAGCTTCACGGGTGGCGCGGATTGCTTACCGGGATTACTGGAAACTGCACTGGTTCTTTCTCCTTATGCCCATGCCCTGGTGGAATCCATTGATGTTAAAGAGGCATTGAACCTGGAAGGAGTGCATGCGGTGCTGACTGCCCGGGACATTCCGGGGAGGAACACGCTTTCCGCAGAGGTC
>CAWVVE010000392.1:0-3263 GCA_963933075.1 uncultured Verrucomicrobiaceae bacterium
CGGGCAGCGGCTACACGCGGCCACGCTACAGGATGGCGCATACGGGGGATTCCCCCTGGAAACTTTTTGCCCCCACGGAGAAAGGCTCAATGAACCTTATCTGGCGTGACGAGATTGGTGCCGATGAACTCAATTTCGATCTTTTTCCCGGTTGGCATACTACAAGTTTCAAGCAACTACGTCTGCGTGCCGGCAATAATGACCCCATTAACCCATTTATTTGTGACGAGTATGTGCGCCGCCTGTTCGGCGAGATGGGCCATGACTCGCTGCGGGGGATGTTCGCCATGTTGTATGTCAACGGTTCGTTCAAGGGGATTTATAACCTTTGCGAAAGGCTGCGCAACGAGACCTTCCAGAACCACTTCCGTTCCGATGCGGACTGGGACGTCAAATATAACAATGAATATTCGGCGGGTGATGCGACCGAGCATGCCCGTTTCCGCGATATTTACGAGAAGGACATGAGCGTCCCGGCCAATTATGCGGCAATGGAAAAGTCTGCCGACCTCGTGAACTTTGCCGATTATTATCTGCTGAACATCTATGCCAACATGTGGGACTGGGCCACCTGGGGATCGGGAGCCAACAATTATGTCCTTTACCGGGAAAGGGTTTCCAACGGAACCTGGCGGTTCACCGTCTGGGATGCCGAGGGAGGATTCCTTAACCAGGGTTACTTTAACCAGTCTTCATTCGACCTGATTTCCGAGAACCTTACCGGAAGCGATGATACCAATGAACTGGCCCGGCTTTGGAAACATCTTGTTGGCGTGCCGCCTTTTAACAACGGTGAGCACAGTGGCAGTGCTGAATTCCGCCTGCTCGTGGCAGACAGGATTCACAAACATTTCTTTAACGGTGGCATTCTCGATGACCGCAGCAGTGTCAATCGTGTCCATACCCTCAAGGATGAACTGCGCGACACGGTTAGTGAGGGCATCGAATACATGGCGGGATCATGGAATGAAAACTGGTTTAATGCCTGGGTGAATCCCGGGGACGGGCGGCGCGCCTATCTTCTTGGTCCAGCCGATAACCAGTTCGCGGCAGCCGGGGTTTGGCCTGCCGCATCGCCTCCTGCCTTCAGTGTAGATGGTGGGGATGTCAGGCTGGGCCAGAGCATTACGGTATCGGCAATTCCTGCAGGCGCGAGTGTTTACTATACCACGGATGGTTCTGATCCCCGGCTTGCCGGTGGTGCCCTGTCATCGCTGGCAAAGAAATATACGGATGGGATTTCAATTGAAGTCCCGCTTATCCTAAGGGCCCGCATGCTGTCTGCTGCCGGCGCATGGAGTCCGCTGACCGAGGCCCGGTTCTCTGTGCCGCTCGAGCAGCCCTCGGCAGCCAGCCTGGTGTTCAGCGAGATCATGTATAACCCGCCCCCGGTCAGTGCTGCTGAAGAAGCTGCCGGCTACAGTGATCCTGATGACTTTGAGTTTATTCGCCTCACCAATATCAGCCAGGAGACCGTTGGCATCGAGAATCTGCGTTTCAGTGACGGTATAAGTTTCGACTTTGCGTTATCTGAAGTGCGCTCGCTTGCTCCCGGGAGATCGGTGCTCATTGTCGGCAACCGCAAGGCATTCAATATACGTTACGGAAATGCATATAATGCCTCTATCGGCGGTGAGTTTTCCGGAAAGCTCAAGAACGGTGGCGAGGCAATCCAGCTTGATCTGACCGGCAGCCTGAGCACTCCTCTCCATAGCATTGATTATGAGGACAACCTTCCCTGGCCCCGTGCAGCTGACGGCTTTGGCTCATCCATGTTGCTGTTGAATCCCGCGGGTTCACCTGATCCTGCACTTGCCTCAAGCTGGATTGCCTCTGCCCACCCCGGTGGACATCCGGGCGGGAATCCAGTGCCATTAACCTATGAGAAATGGAGGTCCCTTGCCTTTGCTGCATCTCAATCAACCCGTGATGCGATTTCCGGACCGCTTGCCGATCCTGATGGCGACGGAATTAGCAACTTGGCCGAGTATGCCCTTGGTGGCAGTGCCCTCCTGGCCGATTCGGAGTGGCTTCATCCCCGTTTATCCATCGTGAGGGATGGCGGGCAGGCATACCTTGCCACTGAGCATTTGAGTGTCCCGGCAGCTGTGGAGGCAAAGGTCAATCTTGAGTATTCCTCCGATTTGGTGACATGGAGTGCCGTGGATATGGTTGAGAGGAAAGTCCCTGCGATTCTATCCAGCGGGCATGCGGTTCATTACCTGCGGGGAGTTGATCCCATTGCAGCAGCTGCCCCGGCGGCTTTCGTTCGCCTCCGGGTGGAGCAGGATTAATCCTGCTCCAGGTTTATCTGGCAAAGCGCAACCAGCGCCGAACCAATAGGGACAAGAGGTCTCCGGCAAGAACAATCAGTGCACCAAGAAGGACGAAGAAAACCATTTGGTCGAAGGAGCGGGCGGCTTTGGCGTTGGTGATCAGGTAGCCGAGGGAAACCACCCCGAGCATTCCAAGGACGGTGGCTTCGCGCACACAGGTCTCCCAGCGATAGAAGAAATAGACGACCATGCGGTTGAATGATTCCGGAAGGATTGCTGCAAGATAGGCGCCGCTACGTCCTCCTCCATGGGCAATAACTGTTCGTGCCGGTTCACGCGGGGCATTTTCAATGACCTCCGCGCCAAGTCTGCCAAGGATACCGAAGTTGTGGATGGCCAGCGCAAGCACTAGTGCCCAAGGGTCAGGGCCGAGGATCGAGATGAGCAGGAAACCGAGGATGTATTCGGGCAGACTGCGGGTGAAGACAAATACCAGTCGGGTAAGCTTGTTGACGGCCCCCCAAATGCCAGGGAACCCACCACTGCCGCCGGTGAGGCCAAGCGGTCTTGGGACCGCGAGGTTGCGTGCGGCTGCGGGTATAACCAGCAGGGCCAAAAAACCTGACAGAGCGGCAGCTGCGGTGGCGAGGGCCAAGGTGATTCCTACTGCCTTCAGGGCTTCGCCCTCGAGCAGCAGTTTCATGGCCCACGGGGAGAACTCGGACCAGTCACCGGAGGCCTGTACCGGAGAAGGTATTATTTTGCCGAGAAAGCGCTCGAGATTTGCGCTGCGCTGGCTGCTGGTCAGCACGGACTTGTAGAGATCCCCTGCGGTCCAGGCCCAGCATGCAGCGAGGATGATCACCAGCATGCTCAAATACAGGAACCATGGCCGTGGTTCTGCGCGCCGCAGTTGTGCAATGCGCGATAAGCGCGTTTCTCGGGATTGTGTCTGCATGTCAGGTTTCCATTCGTCGCCGTAACATT
>CAWVVE010000393.1:0-3260 GCA_963933075.1 uncultured Verrucomicrobiaceae bacterium
CAGGTCGTATTTTTCCAGAAGGCCCTTCAACTCAGGGCACCCGCGATCATTAACTCCATCAAATTCCGCTTCACTGATGGCCTTGATCTTTTCCTCAAGGGTCCACTCTCCCGCTTCTGAGGGATGGCCGACAAGGGTCCATAGATTGGCAATAAAATGGATGCGAGGCAGTGACGAAGAATTCATGATGTTTATTAACAAAAAATCAAGGCGACTGGAATCGCTCATCTGATGCCTACCGGGATACAGACATATCAATCATCCGGCAAATATTTCCCCTTGGTTTGCCACGTTAAAAAATGAGACTGTAAATGATTGAACAAGAAATAAGAAGCAAAGCTGCAGCGCCAAAACTGCACCCAAATTTATTAATATCTGTTAAATCGGTCTTAGTTATATCTTCTATATTTAATTGACGTAAACCTTGAACAATTTCCTTTTTTTCCTTGATCCTTAGGCCTGTCGTTAATGTCATTATGTATCTGGCTTTAGATTTTTCACCTTTTTCTAGGTGACCATTTACCAGGTTAAGAATTTCATCTGGGGTATGTTTTTTCTTTAAATCTCTCATTGCACCTAACGTTAAAGCTCATGGGCGCGATTGCGTGCTCCACTTTCAATTGAATGATAATGCATATTGGGAAATGGGGTCAAATTATGGATTAATCATTCCCTCATCCAAGCACCGTCATCAGGAAGTCCCCGCTACAGGCAACTCCTTCCAACTGGTCGTATAGCGGGGAGTGAGCCTTGTTCGTTTCATCCTCCATGGCCGTTGAATACCCTGTGCCGCGAGAAAAGCCGCCCTTGGCCCGTAAGCAGCGGTCAACTCCTCCATGGCGTGGGCCAAGCGCGCGTGTTTTCCGCCTTCATGCCGCTTAAAGAGATTAAGCTGTCGATAGCCGCCATGCTCCAGGTCAAGCAGGAGGACACCGGCCTTTTTATAAGAATAACCACTTCGATAAATATCTCTGAGCATACGGCAAGCATTCGATAAGATACAGATCGGGTCATCAGTAGGTTCACTGAAGGCCATGGTTCGGGAGTTTGAATATTGGGGAAGGTCTTTGCGGAAACGGTTGGTCATTACAAAAACCTGTAATCCCCGGGCCAGCGAACCTTCCCTGCGTATCCTGCTGGCAGCCTTGACCGCATGATTGGCCACCGCTTCCTCCATATCCTGCAATGCCGTGACGGGACGACCGAAAGATCGCGATGAACAGGTATTTTTTCTGGGTTGAGCAACCTCCTCCATATGGATGCAGCGCAGGCCGGCCAGTTCCCTCTGTGTCCGCTCCAGGGTAACTCCACCCGCCTTCCTTACCACCACGGAAGGAGCCTCTGCCAGTTCGAGGGCATTGCGAATACCGACCTTGTGCAACCGGGCAGCATATCTCCTACCAATTCCCCAGACATCCTCCACGGCAACCGAACGCAGGTAATCTCTATCCCCGGGACGAACCTCCAGGCACCCTTCATTGCCCTTCTTCGCCAAACGATTTGCAAGCTTGGCCAGGGTCTTGGTCGGCCCCAGCCCGATGGAAATCGGAATGCCGGTCCAGTCACCCACCCTCTTTCGTATCTGCCGGGAAAGTCCCAGGGGATTGCCCACCTTGTCCAGGTTCAGGAAGGACTCATCGATGGAATAAACCTCCATCTCGGGAGCAAAACAGCTCAAGACGGAAACAATCCTCCGGGACATGTCCCCGTAAAGTTCATAGTTGGAGGAAAAGACAACCACTCCATAGCGCTCGCAAATATTCCGGACCTGGTAATACGGGGCACCCATTCGTATACCAAGTTGCTTCGCCTCATTGGAGCGGGCCACAGCACATCCATCATTGTTGGAGAGAATGATGACGGGACACTTCTCCAGCGATGGACGGAAAACCCTCTCGCAGGAAACGTAGAAATTATTGCAATCCGCCAGCGCTATCATAAGCGGTGAACCACACTGGTAACCACTCCCCAAAGCCTGGCGTCATCATCCTCGTTGAGAGGAATCGGCGGATAGGCGGGATTCTCAGGCATGAGCCTGACTTGACCCTTGGAACGGGAATATCGCTTCACCGAGAGCTCCCCGTTTATCGAGGCAATGACCACGCTGCCATCCTTTGCCTGCTTGCTCCTGTCCACAATCAGCAGGTCGCCGTCGTGTATCCCAGCCCCGATCATTGAGTCACCCCTGGCACGCACAAAAAACGTCGCGGCGGGTTCACTTACGAGATGCTCGTTCAGGTCAAGGGCGCCCTCGAGGTAATCATCGGCGGGGGAAGGAAAGCCCGCAGACACGCGACAGGCAAAGAGTGGCAGGGCGTATTCCCTGTTGCGGATGAAGCGCAGGACACGGTCCACCTGACTCACGGGAATGCGGACAGGTTTTGTCTCTTCCCCGTAAGGCCCGGCACCTTTCGGCCTTCCTGCTCCCTTTCTTTTGCCTCCTCTGGACATCTACTTGAAAAGTGTTACATATTTCAAAAAAGTCAAGCATCCTCCGCGTTTTAACAGGTTGAGCGTTGAGCATGTGGTAGTCTCCTTATCGCCTATGAAAGCTGCACCCTGCTCATTGCTCGCTGCCGTGTCCGTGCTCCTTATCGCATTGGGCATCAGCCTGATGGCTCAACGCGACACAGCCTCGCCGGCCGCAGAACCGGAAACCGGGCTCATTATCCCGCCCCCCCTGAAGGACCTCGGTAAGGACCACAAGGTAAGGCTGGTCTACTTTGTCCCCACGGATCGCAAAATAAAAGCGGACTACCGGAAAAAATCCGAGGTCCTGATGAGAGTGGTCGCTGACATTTACCGCAGGGAAATGAAGGCCAACAAACACGAGACACGCGGGCTGGATTTTGAGTTTGAGGAAGATGGACGCCTCAAGGTTCATCTCGTGAAGGCTAAACACCCGTCTGTATTCTATACCGGGGAACCCTTCAACGTCGATCACCTGCTTAACTCCCAGCAACAGGAGATATGGGAGACCACAGGCTTTTCACGCAACCGCCCAACCCTGGTGTTTTCTGAAGCGGGAGCAGTGGCTGAGGCGAGGCCCATCCCGCACATCTATTCCGGTTTGGCATGTGTTTCCGGGGATATCTTCCGGGACGGGATCACAGCTTCAACTATTGAAGAGCAGATTCGCCACTTCATGGATTCAACAACAGTCAGGCAAGTGGCAGGTAAAGAAAAACAACCCCGCAGCAAGGAGGCACAGACAAGCAATGGTGTCCTGATCCACGAGTTGGGCCATATTTTCGGGATGC
>CAWVVE010000394.1:0-3253 GCA_963933075.1 uncultured Verrucomicrobiaceae bacterium
GCCTGCCCGATGCCTGGGAAATCCGGCGCACCGGCGGCACGGCTGCCCTTGCCGGCAGTGGGGCGGATGCCGACAGTGACGGCTCCAGTGACAGTGCCGAGTATCATGCCGACACCGACCCGACTGATGTCACTTCCTTCCTCACTGTTTCCAGCGAGGAGGTGGGACTTGCCTCCGGCAACAGTATCAACCTTGCCTGGCTCTCAGAGCAGGGGATTAGCTACAGCGTGATGGTCAGTGATGACCTGATAAACTGGACTGCCCTCAACGGGCAGCCCATTGCCGGCACCGGCGGTGAGCTGAGCAAAGAATTCATCTTTGATGGCGCCACACGCTGGCTGCGCATCAGCGCCTGGCGCTCTGATCCGCAGTAACTTTTTTTTGCCTGGGTGGCACGCGCCGCATTGCCCGGGCCTGCCGTTGCGGCTTATCCGCAGGCATGGGAGCCGGTGAGCACGGGTTCCTGCCGAGATCAGGGCAATGACTCCTGTGACATTGACGCGCAAAAGGAAGAAAAAAATTCGAATACCGGGCCCTGAGACCTTAGGATTGTAGCACTGAAGATGCGTATCCAGTGTCCAGCTTGTTTAATTGAGGTTGAGGCTCCCAAGGCCCGGGTTGGGGATGAGGGGCAGTGCGCAAGTTGCGGGGCAGGCTTCATCGTGCCGGCTCATGCCGATGATGAGATTGAGATTATTGCGCCCGACAAGCCGCCGACCATGAAGATTGACTGTCCGGTGTGCTCGACTGTTGTCAGGGTGAGTGATGAGAACATCGGCAAGAAGGGACGTTGTGAGAGGTGCGACTCAAAATTCATTGTCCCGGAAAATACCGGTGATGAGGTTAAAATCCTTGAGCGGAGCGGCTTGCCGATGTCCGAGTTGAACTGTCCGGTGTGTTCGACTGTTGTCAGGGTGAGTTGGGCCAATATCGGCAAGAAGGGGCGTTGTGAGGGGTGTGGTTCAAAGTTTGTCGTGCCGGAACGGCCGGGGGATGAGATTAAGATCATTGAGCGGCGAGAAACCTGTGCGGACCGGGTCGATCACCGGCCTGAAGCGGAAAATAAACCCAACCCGGTAGATCAATGACAAAGATTGACTGTCCTGTTTGCTCTACCCTGATAAGGGTCAGCAAGGTTAATCTTGGCGAGAAGGGCCGCTGTGATAGGTGTCATTCGAAATTCATCGTGCCTCTACGCCATGGGGATGAAGTGCAGGTCCTTGAGCACGGCAGGTTACCGATGACGAAAATTGACTGCCCGGTGTGCTCGACATCTGTAAAGGTGAGCTGGGCTAACCTCGGCGAGAAGGGTCGCTGTGCGGGTTGCAGCACGAAGTTCATTGTTCCCCAACGTCCCGGCGATGAGGTTAAAATACTCGAGAAGGGCGAGAGCTTCGCGGCAAAAGGATCGCCTAAACCCGTGATCAAGGCCCCGATTAAAGCAACGGGGGACAGGGTGCCACAGGGCAGGGGCGAGTTACGGCTGACGAAGACGAAAACCGGGAGCCGATCCACAGTGAAGTCATCGGCCGTGGAGCGATCAACAGTGGAATCATCAACCGCGGAGGAGTCTACGACTGCCGGCAAGCTCAAGACAGCATCAACCGGCCGGGGCCTGCGGGTCAGGTCAAGTGAGGTAAAGGCGTCCTCGCCGGCTGTTGCAATTGGCGTGTTCAGCGGCTTTGTCCTGCTGGTGATTTCTGTTTTTTTGTTTACCGGGGGTGAAGGTGATGACGGGGCAAAGAAAACAGTGGCGGATTCCGCGGTTGTTGAGGTTGCAAAACCGGTAAGCACGCAGCCCAAGGAGGTGGAAAAACCTCCCGAACCCGGTCCCGATGAGCCTGTCTTGCCGGGGAGTGTCGCGCATTTTGACAAGGTGATCCATCCACTCCTGGATCGTTACTGCATCGGTTGTCATGATGGAATTAATGAGGAGGGAGGAGTGAACATGGAGCGTTTCGGTAATGAGCGTGAGGCACTCTCCGATCCTGACATGTGGGAACTGGCTGCCGACCTGGTCGAGATGCGGGAGATGCCGCCGCGCAACAAGCGCAGGCAGCCTACTGATGATGAGCGCAAGCAGATCACCGCCTGGATAAACACGGTTTCAGAGCGCTGGGACGCGGGTGAGCTGGGACGCGATCCCGGTCGCACCACCATCAGGCGGCTTAACAAGAATGAATACAATTATACCGTCCGCGACCTGTTTGGATTCCAGATCAGGCCGGCGGATGACTTTCCCGAGGATGGTGGCGGCGAGGCCGGTTTTGACAACAACGCCGACGCACTGTTCCTGCCGCCGCTGTTAATGGAGAACTATGTGGAATCAGCGGGTCTGCTGGTGCATACCGTCTATCGCAACCAGGCGCTCTATTCCAAATACCTTTTCGCCTTTCCCGGTGGTGAGGTAAAGCCGGTTGATGCAGCCCGGAAAGTGCTCAACCGCTGGGCTACCAGGGCATACCGGCGCCCGGCAGCTGAAAGCGAGGTGGAGCGACTCGTGAAGATATTCAACCTGGGGATGGAAAAAAAGAAGCAGGATTACCGTGCGGCGATGAAATTGCCCCTGCTGGCCATACTGATCTCGCCGAATTTTCTCTATCGGGCCGAGAAGATAAGGCCCGGGAATGAGGTTTACCTTGTGGATAATTTTGACCTTGCCAGCCGCCTTTCCTACTTCATCTGGTCTTCAATGCCTGACGCCGAGCTCTTCAAGCTGGCCAGTGAGGGGCGCCTTGCTGAGCCCGGGGTTCTCAAGGCGCAGGTCGAGCGTATGCTTATTGACGGGAAAGCCAAGGCACTCTCGATGCATTTTGCCGGCCAGTGGTTCAAGTGGGAGGAGTTGCGCTCGCGCACCAATCCCGACCGCAAGAAGTTTCCCAGCTTTGACTTTGCGCTGCGTGTTGCCTTGTATCGTGAATCATCACTGTTTTTTGAGAACCTGCTCAGGGAAAACCGGAGTATCCTTGAACTGATCGACTCCGACTATACTTACCTCAACCAGCGGCTTGCCCGGCATTACGGCATTGAGGGAGTGACCGGGTTGGACTTCCGCAAGGTTAAACTCAAGGACCCGAACCGGGGTGGAATTATCGGCATGGGCAGTGTCCTCAGTGCCACCTCGCTGCCGTTGCGGTCAAGTCCCTCTGTTCGCGGGGCGTATGTGCTAACCGAGTTGCTGGGAACGCCGCCCCCGTCGCCGCCGATGAACGTGCCGCAACTGCCCGAGGATGATCGCCAGCTTAAGGCAGTG
>CAWVVE010000395.1:0-3249 GCA_963933075.1 uncultured Verrucomicrobiaceae bacterium
CGAGCAATCCCGTGTTCAGCGCATGTGCCCCCGGGCGTGTCAACCTGATCGGCGAGCATGTTGACTATCAGGACGGGTTGGTTGTCCCGCTTGCCATCAACCGCTATGTGGTCGCGGCAGCAGCCCCAATCAAGGAACGTGAGGCGCGTATATGGAGTGCAGCCTGCAATGAGCCGCCGGTCATCGTTGACCTGGAAAACATTACCCCTCTAAAAGCCGAAAGCGCATGGGCGAACTATGTCTTCGGGGTTATTGCCAGTTACCGCAAGGCCGGCCATGATTCTGGCGGGCTTGCTATCGCCATCGACGGTGACTTGCCGGCAGGAGCAGGAATCAGCAGCAGTGCGGCCCTTGAATCGGCAACCGCGCTGATCGTGGAGGCTCTGGCAAATATTCAACTGCCGGCCAAGGAGCGCGCACAACTCTGCCGCCAGGCCGAGCATGAGTATGCCGGCGTCCCGTGCGGCATCATGGACCAGTTGGCGGTTAACTGCGGACTGGCAGGCCAGGCGCTCGCCATCGACTGCCGCACACTTGATGTCTCACCCTTCCCCCTGCCAGGGGACCTGGCCATGGTCGTCATTGACAGTCGCGTTCAACATTCCCTCGCCGATGGTGAATACGCCCTGCGCAAGCATGACTGTGAGGACGCCTCAGAAATCCTCGGCGTGCAGACACTTCGTGATTCAAGTATCGCTAAACTTCAGGAAATGCGCGATCAGCTCGGTGAACAACTCTACCGCCGCGCCCATCATGTGGTCTCGGAGATCGCCAGGGCAAAGGATTTTACCGCGGCCATGAAGTCGGGCAACCCAGCTCTCGCCGGGTCACTGATGAATGCCAGTCACCTTTCATTGCGCGATGACTACGAGGTAAGCTGTCCTGAACTGGATACCCTGGTCGAGATTGCCTGCAACCTCAATGCAATGGGATCGCGCATGATGGGCGGCGGCTTCGGGGGAAGCACCATCAACCTCGTCCATTCCCCTAAAGCAAATGACTTTGCCGATCAGGTGGTGAACACCTGCCGTGAGCAGCATGGCTGGATTCCCGGGGCATTTGTCGTTTCTGCCGTGGATGGCGCTTCACTCTCAAGTTCTTCATGACATAATAGCCTGTTGTCCTGAGCCGGCCACTCCTGCCGATAAAATGCCTGCTACCCTATCCTTAAAAGAAGGAAAACTAAGCGTAATCATCAGCCATAGACCGATTGACAGCGTGCGGCTGGAGCGCTCCCAAAATACCAGTTCACCAAAGCGGGGTTCTGTGAAATAATAAGTAATTACAAGTGCAGAAGAAAGCCGTCAGACAAGCCATTTTCGCCAGCATATTTGCCCTCACATCCCACACGCCGTTAACAATTTCGGGAGCGGGCGACAATGCCCACGGGCACTGGGCATTCCAACCGCTCATGGAGCCCGAAGTCCCTGCCGTGCGGGATACGGCCTGGATCCGTACACCCATTGACTCCTTCATTCTCGCCGGTCTTGAAAGCAGGGAATTGCCCCCGGCACCGCCCGCCGACAAGCGCACATTTCTGCGACGCCTGCACATTAACCTCACGGGACTTTCCCCGAGCTTCAAGGAGGTCGAGGCGTATAACGCGCCTGCCGGTGGCGACTCGCAATCCGCCATCAAGAGGCTCCTCGCCTCTCCCCGGTTCGGCGAACGCTGGGCAAGGCATTGGCTCGACATCGCAAGGTATTCCGACACCAAGGGATATGCCTACGATCCCGAGGAATTCACCTTTGTGCATGGCTGGTTATACCGCGACTGGGTTGTTAGCGCGTTTAATGCGGATCTTCCCTTTGATAAGTTTTTGATGCGTCAACTGGCCGCCGATCAACTCCTCGCGCTGGGTGAATGCGATCTCTCAGACCTCGCCGCAATGGGATTTTTGACGCTGGGCCGGCGCTTTATCGGGGTCGAGCAGGACATTATTGACGACCGCATTGACGTGGTGACCAGGGGAATGCTGGGATTGACCGCATCATGCGCACGTTGCCATGATCATAAATACGATCCCATCCCGACATCAGACTACTACGCCCTTTACGGAATCTTTGACAGTTCCTGCGAGAAACTGGTCGCCCTCCGGGAGTCCGGCGACCAGGAACTGGCAAAGCGACGCTCCCGTCTCAACGCGGAATTCGAGAAGCATGCAACACAGACCGGGCAGCGCTTCCTTGAGCGCGCTGGTGATTACCTGGTTGCCACGCTGGACATCTCCAAGGTTCCCGCGCCGGATTTTGCGGAGATCCTTGGCAAAGATGAACTCAATCCCGAGCAAATTCGCCGCTGGCACGAATACCTCTCACAGGCAGACAAGTCCGATCATCCCGTGTTCGCTCCCTGGAAGGTGCTTACAAAAATCAAGCTGCCTGACTTTGCCGGCGGGAGGGTAGGCAAATTACTGCGTGAAATAAAGAATGTCGACCCGGTTGTCATGGATGCCCTGAGCACGCCGCCACTGGAAAGCCTTGAGGATCTCGCGCAGCGTTACGGGAAACTGCTCAACGAACACGCGCAAAACCCCGCAATTGCCGGCGTCCTGAATGGACCCGGGTCACCGGTCGCCCTCCCGCGCCGGCATGTGCACGACGTCGAGTGGCTTCTCGATGACGATGCAAGAAAGACACTGAAGAAAATATTAAATTGATGGCAAAACTCCTGATATACTCGGCCCTTGATAAGTACAGAACACAGGATACATACCCATGGCAAAACCTAGCGCGAGCAATTTGGTGTGGCTCGACCTTGAAATGACCGGCCTCAATCCCGATCGCGATCGCATCATGGAAATTGCCACCATCATCACCGATTCAGAATTAAACATACTGGCAGAAGGACCGGTTTTCGCCATTCATCAATCCAACCTGCTATTAAATCAGATGGATAAATGGTGCACAGACCAACACGGCAAATCCGGATTAACCAAACGCGTACAAAACAGCAACACCTCAGAAGCCACCGCAGAAGCCGAAACACTCGCCTTCATTAAAAAATGGGTGCCTGAATTAGTAAATGTGCCAGAAACATACATCCATGAACCCTGGACAATGAGTATGATGGAACAAACTTTTTGTGACCTTACAATGGGTGTTGATTACCCTATGCCAATTGTTGATTTAAAAGAAAGTGCTAAAAAAGCAAGAGATAAAATCTGGGGGCATAAAAAACACCCAGCAGTAAATGCAGAAAAATCTAGGATTTTAGCAACACACGTAAATAAAAGAAAATGAAAAAAGA
>CAWVVE010000396.1:0-3207 GCA_963933075.1 uncultured Verrucomicrobiaceae bacterium
GAGCTCATTGGTCAGGGGTTATCGGTCTTTGATCCGGGTTTGAGAGCCAGTAAATGCAATTTCATGGCTCGCACTGTAGTTGCCGATGGCCTTTTTTGAACAGTGTATTTTTCCGGGAATACCCACGCAAAAGAGAATTATTTTTCTTCCCCGTGCTGTTTTTTGTAACCTATAATGCAGCCGATGAAAATTAAACATGTTGTAACGGTCTTTTTCTTTTCCCTCTTTCTTGTAGCGAGCCTCAGGGCGCAAGCAGTGGAAGGAGAGCTTAAGCCCTTCCTCGGCAAGCCTTCCCTTGATATCCAGCAGGTATTTCGTGGCGAGCGTTTCGGCAATGTGGTCGTCACGATGAAAGGCACTGTGCTTGCCACCTGGGGGACAAGTCATGTGCGTGCGAAGCGCAGCGTGGACGGCGGAAAGACTTGGGGAGAGGAGATTGTCATTGCCCGCCCGGGTTTCCAGACAGGAGGCCTGACCGTCAATGAAGCCAATGGCGACATCATTGCCTTTGTGGAGGAGCGCCATCCACCGGCGCCGATTTCCGTTTATCGCAGTAGTGATGACGGCAAGTCGTGGCAGAAGATCGAGACTAATATCAAGCCGGATCCGGAGGGCAATGCACCCTCAATGCACATGAACGAGCACGGCATCACGCTGCGTCACGGCAAGCACAAGGGGCGCCTGATTCGTCCCGCGCGCTTTTATGCCGGAAAAAATCATCGTTCTGTATGGGACCAGCACTACACCAACGCCATCTTCAGCGATGATGGAGGAAAGACCTGGCAGACCAGTCATCCATTCCCGGCCAAGGGAACGGGTGAGGCGACACTCGCCGAGCTGAGTGACGGAACTATCTATTACAACACGCGACGTCACTGGGCTGAGGAGGGTGCCAATCCACGGCGACGCTGGACGGCCACCAGCATTGACGGCGGCATGACCTGGAAGGACATGAAATTTTGCGAGGTGCTTCCCGACGGTCCCCAGAACACCAACTATGGTTGCATGGCCGGGCTTACCCGCCTGGCGGTTAAGGGACGTGATATTCTGGTCTACAGTAATTGCGACAGCCCGGGAGGCCGGCATCACGGCACGGTCTGGGCGAGTTTTGACGGTGGCAAGACCTGGCCGGTGAAGCGGCTGGTTTTTGCCGGTGCCCATGGCTATTCCTCGATTACCTCAGGGCGTCCGGGTACGGTCACCGAGGGCATGATCTTCCACCACTTCGAGGGGGGACCGAAGGGCGGTTCAGCCGTTGCGCGTTTCAATCTCGCGTGGATTCTTGAGAAGGGTGAATCCACCGGTGATGGAGAGCTTCCTGACTGGGTAAAGTAAGTTACTTGAGAGGGGTGTTTGGCGCAACGGCTCCCGTCGGGTATTTGCCGTTGAAGACCATCATTGCCTCCTGGGTTTCAACCTTCAGGAATGACTCGTCCACCTTGCCGTCCTTGCCGGTGACACGCGACAGGTCAAGTTGAAGGTGCTTGGCGAGAAAAGGATAGGCAGCCATCCTCTTTGAGGTGCCGTAATCATGCCCCTCGTTCTGGAAATGCGCGTTGGCCAGCCTGTTTCCGGCCTTGTATAAACCGTAGACATGACGCACGAAGGGGAACTCGGTTTGCGGTGTCTTTTGTGTCCAGTCCTTGCCGTTTGATATAATGAGTTGTGGACGTGGTGCGGCGAGCGCGGCAATCTCGGCATTATTTGTCTTGTGGCTTTGGCTCCAGTGGATCGGCATGCCACTCTCGCAGAGACAACCACCAAAGAAGTGCGCGGAGACCTGGCAGACGGGAACTGACACGCTAACACGCGCATCAATGGCCGATAATATAAAGGTCTGCGTGCCGCCCCCTGAGCACCCGGTCATGCCGATGCGATCCCGGTCCACATTGGGCAGGCTGATCACGAAATCCAGCGCACGTGTGCTGTTCCATGTCTGCAGCCGCAGTATCTCCGGTGTCCGGCGGTGATCCCAGCCGACGAGCTTGGAGTCCCCGTAGCCAACCATGTCATACTGGAAGACCGCGGCTCCCATCTTGGCCAGCACGGCACAGCGTGCCTGGCGGGCCTCATTGAAGCGGCCCCCGTGACCGTGCGGGCAGAGGATACCGGCCATCTTGCCCTTGAAGTCGGTGGGACGATAAAGTGTACCGGTGACGAAATGCCCCGGTGCACTCTCGATGGCAACATTTTCGGCAGTATATCCCTGATAGGTCCTTTTCTTCACCAAACGAGGGTTGAGCGGTGTTCGTTTGGGGAGCTTTGTCAGCTTGGCACCGGCAAGGATGCCGGCGATGACAGTTGCCCTGCGCTTTTCCCAGTTTTCCAAGTCCGGCGTTGCCTTGCGTATGGCATCAAGTTCGGCTGCGGCCTCATGGGGTTTCTGGGCGTATCCTACGCGCAGTTTTGCTTTGTCGGCCTGGCTCAGGGAGACCGAACCGGAAAGCATGGCTATGGTTACGAATAAAAAGGCATTTTTCATCATGAAAGAGTTACTAGGTTGAACACAGGATACAGGCCGGGCAGAGAGGGAGTCAATGGGCATCGCCGTTTTACGGTTTTCATGTCGGCATGAAATCGGCCATAATGGCTGACATGAGTGATGTGCGACAATTCGGTGCCAAGGGCGACGGCACGACTGATGATACCGAAGCCATTCGTCATGCGGTTGAAAAGGGGGATGGAGTCCTGTTTTTTCCCGCCGGTATTTACCGTATTTCCGGCACCATCAGGGTTCCTGTCGCAGGAAGAGGACCTTGCGCTATTACCGGTGAGGCGGGCACATCAACAGTGGTGATGGCCGGTGGGGGTCCGGCATTCCGGCTGATTGGGACACATGGCGGCACCGGTGACCCGGGAAGCGTAAAACCCGGGGTCTGGAAGAGCGAGCGTATGCCGACAGTGCAGAATCTTGCCCTTGATGGAGCACATCCCCAGGCGGACGGGTTGGAGTTGGTGGAGACGATGCAAGCGGTGCTCGAGGGCGTCATGGTGCGTCGCATGCGCCACGGCATCCACCTGGTCAAGCGCAACCGCAACGTGGTAATCTCCCATTGTCATCTCTATCATAATACCGGCGTTGGGCTCTACCTGGATGGTGTCAATTTGCATCAGGTTAATGTTTCCAATTCACACATCAGCTATAACCGGCTCGGGGGGATAAGGATTGAAGGCTCTGAGGTGCGCAACCTGCAGATCACCGGCAAC
>CAWVVE010000397.1:0-3204 GCA_963933075.1 uncultured Verrucomicrobiaceae bacterium
GGGAAATGTAACCAGTTTGATCACTTCAGAGACTGAAACGGTTGCCAATGTCAAATCCCCCGGGATCAGTCTCGGCGATCACCTCCACGGTATTATCAGGCAGTGAACGGGTCACCCTGCCATGAAAACGGTCAACAGCAATCGAGGCCCTGGTGCCATGCAGTTCCAACTCGGGCACAAGCCCACGGCGCAGGTAAGGGGCATGGGAAAGCACGAAGGACCCAACCGCTCCGCCCTCAAATTCCCAGGCAAGGGAGGCATAATCCGGGGTGCCCCCGCGACGTGATTGTTTCTCTTTCAGACCCTGCTCACCCTGCTCCAGTGCCTCGGTAAGGTTTACTTCCCCGATGTCAAAGCGTGCCGGGGTAATGGTGTCGGCGTGCGCCAGGACCCGGGTGGCCTCCGTGCCAAGGATCCAGCGCACGGTGTCATAGGCATGGGAGCCGACATCGGCAATGCTGCCGGCGGAGGAAAGCTTCGGGTCATCGCGCCATGTCAGTGGCATGTCAGCGGGCCGCGGGTTGTGCCAGCGGTACATCACCGCACGGATGTCCCCGAGTTCCCCGCTTTCCACGATCTGTTTGGCCTTGACGAAAACCGGTGACCAACGCGTCCATAAAGGCACAAAGTGCGCCAGATTCCCCGCCCCGCGGTAGGCGTCCATCATCTCCCTGGCCTCAGCCGCATTGAGCCCTACAGGCTTCTCACAAAACAGGTGTTTGCCCGCTGCCGCTGCCGCCATGACCGCCTCATGGTGCAGGGCATCAGGAGTGCCGATCATCACGTAGTTGACCTCCGGGTGCTCAACCACCTCGCGCCAGTCACTGGTGGCCAGTTGCGCCCCATCCTCCTTTGCCGCCGCCTCAAGCAGGTCCATGCGCCGGGCACAGAGGGCAACCATGCGCACCCCCTCACAGGCCCGCATCTCGGCCCGGTAAGGCGCCCCTATATAACCGGTCGCCCCGAGGACACCCACAGCAACTTCAGGTAGGTCCATCAGCGTGCCGGTGTAATAAACAGCGAGGCAGGAATATCCCTGCAACCACTGTATGAGAGGAAAAATTTCATGGCCGGATTATAAGTGAACTCACCACAAGAAAGCAAGACTGGCATTATCGCCTGTTTTACTGCAATCTTCCCCCCGGAATGTCCATGAATACCCTCAGTACTAAGGCGCGCATCACTATCCTGATGGCTGCTTTCCTCGGCTGGTTTTTCGGAGGCGTGCAGATCGGCATCACCAATCTTGCCATGTACCCGGCAGCTGAGGACCTTATTCAAAAGGCAGAATGGGCTATCGGATTGAGTGGAAAGGAAATGAAAGAAATCGTCAGGGAATGGTATGCTTATTTCCAATGTGCTTTCCTCTTCGGCGCTGCAGCGGGAGGATTCCTCTTCGGTCGGCTCGGAGACCGTTTCGGCAGAACTCGTGCTCTAGGAATATCCATAATCTGGTTTTCGTTGTTCACCGGCGCTTCTTACATAGCTCAAAACCCAGCACAGCTTCTCCTGCTTCGCTTCATTGCATGCCTTGGAGTCGGTGGATGCTGGCCAAACGGAGTGGCATTGGTTTCTGAAGCCTGGTCAAGAATCGCCCGTCCACTCATGGCCAGCCTAATTGGCATGGCCGGGAACGTAGGTATTTTTACTATTTCAACACTGGGAAAAGATATAACTCCTGAGTCATGGAGGTGGGTGCTGCTCATTGGAGCCACCCCAATACTGCTTGGCCTGTTCGTGCTAATCTTTGTTGAAGAGTCCCCGAGTTGGATCCAATCGGCAGAAAAGAGTTCCTCCCCGACAAAAGCCATAAAAACCGTATCGGTTTTTTCCGGCCCTTACCTGAAAATCACGTTAATAGGAATTGCTCTGGCAACAGTTCCGCTCTTCGGCGGATGGGGAAGCGCAAATTGGATTATTCCCTGGGCTGCAGAAATAGGACCACCACAGCTCAAAGCGGAAATAATACAAATGCGCTCAGTCACAAGTATAATCGGAAGCGCCATAGCAGGTTTGGTTGCAATGCAGATAGGCCGCCGCACCACTTACCTGATCACTTCATTTGGCGCCCTCGTTGTCGCTCAATATGTGTTCTGGTTCACCATTCCAACTGACTCAGGATTCTTATTATGGGTAGCTTTACTGGGGATTTTCAATGGCCTTTTCTTTGGCTGGTTACCATTTTTCCTTCCGGAATTATTCGAATCAAGGGTGCGTGCTACAGGCGCCGGGGTCAGCTTCAATTTTGGCCGGATACTCACTGCAACGACAATCTCTCTGACCCCGGCAGTTACAAAAATGTTTGGCGGGAGTTACGCACAAATTGGACGCGTCACGAGCCTGATATTTATTATAGGTATACTCGTCATCCTGCTCGCGCCGGACACCAGCAAGCGTGATATGGATAAGTAATGACCCGTCTCCGCTTCCAGTTGCAAGAGGGTGAAGCTGATTACCGTGCGGCGGCAAGCCATATGGATGATATTGAGATCGTTGAGGAGGCAGCTGATGCCATCATCACCGACGATGCAAGCGCCCTCACTGACGGGATGCCGGCACTGCTCTTGGCTGGTATTAGCGCAAATGCCTTCCCCGCCCTCCCCTGGCGCTTCTCGCCCCAGGCACAGTCCATCCGTTCCAGCCTTGATGACGGCCAACTCGGCACTCCGGGCCTTTTGCGCCTGCACCACTGGCACCCGGGTGCCATCACCATGGATACACAAATCGCGGCAATCGACCTTGCCCTGTGGCTTTTTGATGCAACTCCGGATGCCACTCACCATGCCGCATCTGCCGGCAACCGACTGTTCCACCTCGGCTTCCCCGGCGGAGGCATGGCGATGATCGACTTCTCCAGCACCCCTGCCGAAGGGGAAGGCTACCACAGCCTCTCCCTGATCGGTTCGCGCGGGGCGGCCTACGCCGATGACCATCGTGACCGTAACCTGATATTTACCGGGGATGCGGCCAATGCTGAATTACCGGGCTGCAAAAATGCCTTTATCCAACCCATGCTGGAGGATTTCCTGGCGGCGCTAAGCACGGGAGAATCCTCAGAAAACGCCCGCGATGACTACCTTGCCGCACGGCAGATCGTCGAAGCGGCAGGCGACACACCCGGACCATGATGAATACCGATCGTTCCAGGCCGCCGTTCAAGGTCGGCGTGTTCAGCGTGGTCAAGCACTGCTACCTGCCTCGTGC
>CAWVVE010000398.1:0-3201 GCA_963933075.1 uncultured Verrucomicrobiaceae bacterium
TTCGGGATCATCAGGGTTTTTCTGCACCTCTCCCCGGTAAAGGAAAAACGGTGAAACAAGAACCGCCTGGCAGGCCAGCTTGATTCCCTTCTCGAAGGCGTAGTCCCCCCCCTCCTCAAAGCCAAGTTTCACGAAGCGCATCAAGCGCTCCACCTCGGCCTGTGGAACTCTCCGGCGATATGCCCTGCAGAGGAACTCATGCAGGATTTTCTTCGCCACAATCAACCGGTTGCCGGGTGTGACCTTCTCGCTGCCCAGTATCCTGCGGTGAAATTCCGGAAGCGGCAAGACCACTGTTCCGGTTTTCTCAACCTCCAGACCGTCGACCAGCAGGTTGCGGTCACGCCGCCTCCTGTTGCTTTCCTTCGGGTTATAAAAGTCATTGATAAACTTGATGATCACCTCATGACTGCCGGCCTTCATCCGGACACGCCGCTCAAACTCCTGAAGTGCTTCGGGCTCGTTGCCCACCTCAAAGGTGTGAAGATCCCTGCCGTTGAGATTAAGCGTCATTTTTGCTGCCTCACCGCCGGCCTGATGGGCTGCCGCACGAATCCTGATGATGTATTCCCCATCCTCGGAAAAATCATGCCTTAAGGAAATGCTGCCAGTGGTGGAAAGTATGCGTGAACCGGAGTGCATTTGCCCGCCCTTGAAAGATTTTGCCGGGTATTGTTGCGTTTTCCCCGGCGCTGCCCTGGTGCGTATTGCCGCGTCCATCACACGCCCTGCCGAACTCATGTATTTCTCAAGCAGGACCGGGGAAAGGGTCAAGACATCGCCAATGGTATCAAAGCCATACCCGGTATCATCGGGCGGGAAATCCTCACCCGGCTTGAAATTCACGTGCAGCAGGTCACGCACGGTATTGTTGTATTCCTGCCGGTTGAGCCTCCTGATGGTTACCCGCCCGGGATCGGGATTGTCGGAATCGTATCGAAAAACCCTCTGCTCTATCCAGCTCTCTATTACTGCACGCTCTTCCTCGGACGGCTGGACCTTGCGCTTTGGGGGTGGCATGACCTTGAGGGAGACATTGCGCAGGACTTCCTTCCACACATGAAGGTCGGCCACCCGCTCGGCAGGTGATTTCCAGCTATCCAGTGAGAGATCCCCCTTCGCAGTGCCCTCTCCATGACAGTCAAAGCAGTATTGCTCAAGGAGAGGCAGGACCTCTTTCTGGTAGGAAATTTCCCTCGCCGGGCAATTCACATGCACCGCCAAGACACACCACAGAACTGCGGGAAGCACACTGCGGACAGGAACATGGATATTTGCCCGGTGGACAAACATTCCCTTTATGGAAAAGCGGTGCAACACACCCCAACTACTGCCGCTGATCATGAAAAATCACCCGCTTTTCAATACTCTGGAATGAAAATGCACAGCTAAAGGATACTCTGCTTTGCACCCTTGCTTCTTCATTGCATACCTTATCCCTGAAAGCCGCTCAACGAGCGGGCTAGTGGCATCCTCATCCCGGTCCACAATGCCCGGCAAACTCCTCCTCGGTGGGCATGCGCCCATTCTCAAAGACCAGTGACACCCAGCTGCCGATTGTCTGGTGGACGCTCTGGATGGACTCCTGCGCCTCGACAAAGGCCTTAGCCGCCGGGTCATCAAGCATTTGCTCGCGTAGTTTGTTATATTCCTCCACCTCACCGGCAGTCAGCTCAATTCCCGCCTGCTGCTTGGTTTGCAACTCTTCCCCCTTGGTCTGCATCTGGCTGAAAAGCTCTTTGGAGGCGTCATTTGCCATGAACGCGTCAATCGAGGCAAAAACCCCCTTTAATTTGTCATCCTCAAGCAATGCCTGGCACAAGTTCTTGGCTGTCTCCTTGTAGTCGTTGCCGGTAACCGGGGTTTCCCCTATAATAATGGACATAATTCAAGATCAACGGGGCGTGCCCTGCCGTCAAACGGATATACCGAAGAGTCCTCCCGCTATTGCAATTGTCTCCGAATTCGTTTAATCCTTTTCGAATCATCCCCAACACGGGACTAAAACATCTATCCAAATCCAATCAATCACCATCCTAATCAATCATGTCTGAGAAATGTTGTAATCGAATGTGCCGCGGCGAGGCCTGGGCCTGCTTTTTCCTGAGGATGTGGATCGGAATGCGCCTGCTCTTTGCCGGGTTAACCAAGTGGAAAGGCAAAAATGAAGAAACTGGGCTGACGGAGTTTTCCCCCTCCAACGGTGCCAAGATCATGGAAAACATCACCGGCATAATGAAAGACAACACCCCGATTCCCGAAGGCATGCTTGGAGCCTACGCCACCTACCTCCCCTGGGCACTGGTCATCACCGGAATATGGGTCATCATCGGGCTGTTCACACGCATCTCCCTCATTGTCGCCGGAGCGGTGATCCTTTCACTGAGCCTGGGCCTGATGCTGCTGCCTGACGATGTCGATGCCGTCCGCCGCGGGGTGGAACTCATCGTCATCGCCCTCGCACTCATCACCGTGAAACACAACATCCTTGCTGTTGATAACATCGTCGAGATGGCTATCGGCAAAAGTGATGAGTCCCCTGAGGAAAAAGACTAGATCCTGCTTGCAGGCAAAAATTAAATATATCACCAGAACTATCCCATGAAGTTTCAACACATCGGCAAGAAAAATGCTGCAGATAAACCGGACCCTGCGGAAGAGAAATCCTCCCTGTCCCGGCGCAACTTCCTGCGCAACGGCTCATCGGCCGGCGTCGGCATTGGCCTGATTGTCACCAGCAAGACTGCCCTCGGTCAGAAAGCCACCAAGGACGGCATTGTCCGTTGCGGCATCATCGGCTACGGCGACGAGGGCAAGGCGCTGCGTGAATCCAGCATGTTCTTCAAGGACGACGTGCGCTTCGTTGCCGTCAGTGACATCTGGGACCGCAACAAGAGGGCCGGTGTCGGCCAAATTTCTGCCAGTGGACAGGGCGGCGGGGAAGATGGCAAGACCTGCACCGGATACACCGATGCTGAAGAGATGCTCGATAACGAGGATCTGCACTGCGTCATTGTCGCCACCCCGGACTTTGTCCACGACAAGTATTCCATCATGGGCCTTGAGAAGGGCCTGGATGTTTACTGTGAGAAGTTGATGTCCAATGACATCGACAAGGCCCGCGCGATGGTCAAGGCCCAGCGGGCAACCGGGAAACTCCTGCAGATCGGTCACCAGCGCCGCAGCAACCCGCGTTACCTG